>JALYLU010000127.1 GCA_030774075.1 Actinomycetota bacterium
TCATCTCGGCGCTCGCGAAGCTCGGTGTGATCGCAACGGACTTCGCGCTCGGTTGGGCCGGTCCGTGGCGGCGCGCGCGACGCAATGGTCTCCTCGTGCTCGAACGCGGCTGGTGGGATCAGGTGGTGGACCCGCGCCGCTATCGGATGCCTGTGCGCTTGGTCCCGGTGATGCGGTTACTCGGTCGGCTGATGCCCAAGGCCGACGTTGCGCTCCTGCTCGGAGGCGAACCCAGCGAGATAGCGGCGCGCAAGCCCGAGCTCGCACCTGCGGAGATCGCGCGCCAGCAGTGCGAGTGGCGTCGGGTCGGACATCGGGCCGGCAAGGAGGTCGTGGAGCTGGACGCAGTGAGTGAAACGCGTGAACACACCGAGATCGCCGCGGCGGATGCGTTGCAGCGCATCCTCGGTGCGCGAGCGGCTGTCTGGCGCCACGCGCCGCTCGCGCCCGCGCGTCTCGACCTCCGCGTGACGGGTGGCGCGTGCGCAACGCCCGCGCTGGCCATCTACCGAACGTCGAAGCCCAGGGCACGTGCAGCGGCGCTTGTGAACCGGGCCTTGGTCTCAGCCCGGGTGGGGTCGACAGCACAACCCCCTGTCGAGGACATGGCCGGGCTGGCGCGACTTCTGGGCGTGCGCATTACTGGCGCGACTGCCTTCCGCTCAGCCCCGCCGCGCCGCTGGGTCGTCGGCTGGGCCGCGGTTGGTCGGATGCACACGGTACTCAAGGTGGGCCCGGTTGCCGATCCCGCACTTGTTCGCGAGGCGGAGATGCTCGGGCGACTCCGAGGGCTCACTGAACCTTTTCGAGTGCCGATGCTGCGGTGGGCGGGAGACTGGCACGGGCAGTTCGTGGTTGCTACCGAGGCGCTCATGATCGGCCGATGCACTCCGCGTATCGACGTCCACGAAGTGGTCGATGTGATGGTCGCTCTCGCACACGGCGTGCAGGGATCTGGCCCACTCGTGCACGGTGACTTCACCTCCAGCAATCTGGGAGGAGCGCCCGTGGCGTTCACCCTTCTCGACTGGGAATCCAGCCGCGAAGCCTTCGAGCCGATGGTCGACCTCGTGCACTTCGTGGTCTCGGAGGGCGGGTGGCTCGGTCGATTCGACGCGGGAAGCGCCCTGTCGATGCTTGTTGGGGCGCGGAGCCCAGGTCGCAGATACTGCGAACAGCTGGGCATCGAGCCCGACGCAGCGCGGAAGTTCTTGCTGTGTGCACTCAGGGGCGAAGCTACGCGGTCGGAGTTCGCGCGGGACATGCTGGAGCGGCTCGAGTGAAGGTGCTGATCAGCGCATACGCGTGCAGCCCCGATGCTGGCTCGGAACCAGGGGCCGGTTGGGCATGGGTGTGCGCTGCAGCACATGGCAATGAGGTCTGGTTGCTGACACGCGCCAAGAACCGCTCTGCAATCGAGGCCGCAGTCGCGTCCACCTCCGATCTGTCACTGCATCCCGTTTATCTCGACCTGCCCGAGGCAGCTCGGCGATGGAAGCACGGTCGGCGTGGTCTGCACGCGTACTACCTGATCTGGCAGGCGCTCGCGTGGCGCACCGCCCGCAGACTGCACCAGACAGTCGGGTTCGACGTCGCCCACCACCTCACGTTCGCGGTGGACTGGATGCCCGCTGGCGTTGCGTGGGTGCGCGACTTGCCCCTCGTATGGGGACCGGTGGGTGGGACCACCGGTGTCCCTTGGCGGCTGTGGCGTTGGCTCGGGTGGCGTGGCGTCATCGAGGAAGGTCTCCGCGAAGTCGAAACCCGCCTCGCGCGCCGGTGCTTCGGCGACGCAACGGCGCGGCGCGCCGCGATCGTCGTGTGCCAAAATCGCGATGTCGCCGAGCGGTTCCGGTTTTCGCGGGATCTGGTGGTCGAGCCAAATGTTGCGCTCACCTTGCCAGTTCCGACTCGCGTAGTCGCTTCTCGCCCCTCGCCGGCGACGCGGACCGCCGTCTTCGTGGGCCGCCTGATTCCCCTCAAAGGCTTGCGCCTCGCAATTGCAGCGTTGAGCGCTCATGGAGGTGCGGATTGGGTCCTCGATGTCTACGGCGATGGACCGGAGGAGAAGCCGGGGCGTGACCTCGCACGACGACTCGACGTCGAGCGCCGTGTCCGGTTCCACGGCCAGCGACCTCGCGAAGACGTGTTGGCCGCCGTTGCCGACGCGGACGCAATGTTGTTCCCGGGTATGCATGACGCTGCAGGTTGGGCCGTCGGCGAAGCGGTCGCGCTTGGTTGCCCCGTCGTCTGCCTCGATCGAGGTGGACCTCCCATCATCATCGCGGCCGCGCAGGGGTCGATCGCAGTCCAAGCAGACAGGCGGGTAGTCGGCCGACTCGCGGCAGCTCTGGAAGCGTGCCACTCGCACGCCGTCCCGTCAGATCGCTGGAATGCCGATCGGTTACCTGCATTGTTGGCGGAATGGTACGAGCGAGCCGCGTGCCCGGAGTCAGTCAGTGCGCAGGCGGCTCCTGCGAGTCAAGTCGGAGATGCCCATGCCGACGACTAGCGGCACCCTCGCCGGGAGCCTTCTCGACGTCGTGGCCAAGGCTGGCGCAGAGTTCGCGGTGCTGCACCGCGAGTCGGAGATCCTGGACGGCGCCGTCACCTCCGACATCGACATCGCGGTCGGCGGCGATGCTTTGAGCACGGTTCGGGCACTGATCGAACCCGCCGACGCGATTGGGCTCGCCCCGGTATTAGTGCATCCATACGACATCAGGAGCGTGACTACGTTCTGGGCCACCGCCGACGCACGAGAGGGAGTGCAGTTGGATCTGACCTGCGACCCGCGCGGCCTCGGTCGCGATGGGTTCCGCACTACGAAGATGCTCGCGCACGCGAAGGCTGGAACCCGGTGGCCAGTCCTGGACGAACTCGACCAGGCGCTATACCTCCTGCGTAAGCGGCAGATGAAGCGTGACGCGGTCCGCACCGCCGACGCGCTTTGGGACGTGCAGTCACACTTTGGTGTCGGCGCCGCTGCGGACCGTGCCGAGGTACTGTTCGGTCGCGGAGCGGGTGCGAGTGTGCAGAACCTGCTTCGTCGTGGTGCGGATGCGCGCAACCGAGGTGTCGGAGCGCATCTGTTCCGCTCGATCCGACGCGTGGTCTGGCGGGTCGCACAGCCGATCGGGTTCTGGGTCGACCTCGAGGACGCCGCCGCCCGTCCGTCCATGGGCGAGGCCGTCGCTGCGCGATTTGGTCGTTTCCTCATCGGTTCCGTTTTCGTCGCGAGAGCCGGAGGCGGGCTCCAAAACGGGGCCGCGCTCTCGAGGGAGTTCGTCCTGCGGCGGTGGCGTGCACAACTTCTCGTGACAACCGGGGTGAACTCGACGTGGCCGCGTCCCGACTGCACCGCTCAGGCGACCGATCGAGATCTCGACGCGGTGTCGACGGTGGTTGTCGGCGCGATGCGCGACCGAACGGTTGCCAGAATCGGCGATGGTCGACGCGAATGACAGAGGGAGGCATGTCGGATGCGGCGGTGGGCAAACCAGCGTGTGTCCTCACCTTCCACCGCGTTTTGGACGCCCCCGAGCGCGCGCATGACATCAGCTGGGCCGAGTTCAGCTGGCTGCTCGATGGATTGGAGCCTTCTTCGATCGCGGCCGACCTGACCCCGAACGTGCTGGCGCAGGCGCCCGTCGTGCTGACGTTCGACGATGGGACGGCGGACCACGTAGCGGTGGCCGACGCGCTGGCTGAGCGCGGCGTCGCGGCGATTTTCTTCGTCTCCACCGCGTTGCTCGGCGCTCCGGGGTTCATCTCCCGCGCCGATGTCTCAGCGATCCGAAGGATGGGTCACATCATCGGTTCGCACGCTGCGCATCACACATTGCTGAGCCGCCTCGAGCCCGACGAGTTGTCCCGCGAGTTGAGCGAATCGCGTCGCGCGCTCGAGGAGTTGCTCGCCGAGCCGGTGACCTTGTTCGCGCCGCCGGGTGGGGTTGTCTCTCGCGCGGTGCTTCGCGCCGTCCCGCGCCACGGGTACGAAGCGTGCCGGCTCATGCGATGGGGCCTCTACAGCTCGGCAAGCGAGCGCTGGACGATCCCATGCGTTCCCGTGACATCCCTTACGCTGGACCGAGGGTGGGTGCGCGAGTGTCTACGGACGCGACGGTTGCCGCCGGCGATGCGAGCCGCTCGGATGATGAAGTCGGTCGCGCCCACGCGCGCTCGGACATTGGTTCGAACGTGGATTCATCGTCGGTACGCGTCGGTCAACGGCGGCTAGAAACGGGCGAGCGCAGCAAGTCGGCGACTGCGACGTAACACGATGACTGGCACACCGCTGAACGTCCTCGCGTCGAGGGGTCGCTCGGTATCAATGCCGAGGTGAACGTAGCGACGGGGAAGCAAGACTTTCGTAGACGCGCAGGAGTTCGGCGAGCACTGCGCTCGGCGTGAAGTGCCTGAGATAACGCGCGCGGGCGTGTTCCCCCATCGTCGACGCGGCGGGATCGCGCAAGCTCCGCCTGAGCGTCGCGGCCAGGCCATCCTCATCGGCGGGCGCGCGCCATCCCACGTCTTCCGTCACCAGAGCGTCGAGTCCGCCGATCTTCGTAGCGACGACCGGTCGGCCGGACGCGTAAGCCTCGAGTACAACGGTCGGCAGTCCCTCGAACCAGATCGAGGGCACCACAACGGACCGGCTGCGCTGCATGTGAACCCGAACCTGCTCCGGGGTCAGGGGACCCACGTAGCGGACCCCAGCCAAACGAGCGGAAGCGCGTGCCACCGCCGTGCGCTCGGGTCCATCGCCCGCGATCGTCAACTCGGTCTCGTCCCCGAGGCCCGAGCGCTCCCACGCGTCGAGCAACAGTCCGATGCCCTTCTCCTGCCCAAGTCTCCCAGCAAACAGGAAGCCCTCTCCGAGCGCGAGTGGCGGGCCGGGGTCCGGGACGAAGTTGGGAACGACGCTGATCTGTTCCCTCGCGATGCCGTCGTCGGCCAGGATCTGCGCAACGAACTCGCTGACCGCTAGGAATCGGTCCAACTGCAGCCAGGTCTTCCTGTGACGCGTGATCGCCGTTCCCAACGCGAGGCTCTGTGCCCGGGAGCCGCGGTAGCAGGCGTGCGCGACGGCGGGCCAGGGCAACCGCTTCCCGAAACAATCCATGCAGATCGTGCCGTCTCGAAAGAAGGTTGATGCAACGCAGAAATGACGGAAGTTGTGGACCGTTTGCACGACGCGACAGCCCCGCGAGCGCGCGCGAGAGACGATGGCCGGTGAGATCAGCGGGTACACGTTGTGGACGTGCACAATGTCAGGTCGGAACCGGTCGATGATCCGATCGACATTCCCAACATCCTCGCGCGAGTAGATCGGCCGGACCCCGAGCTCGAGGCGTTGCCCCAGCGAGAAGTCGACAATCTCGTCGCTCGAGCGAATGTACGCCTCCGCCTCGACACCCGCGCCTCGTAGCAGGGCGATCTGTCCGTCCACGACCTGGTTCTCGCCTGAAGGGAACTCGGAACGGTAACGGTTGTGGACGACGAGGACACGTGGCGTCATGCGGTCTCATTCATCGATCATGTCCGGGCACGGGCGGCCCGCGGTCGGGCGTCTGCGCCGACAAGGGGCTCGGCACCACGACATCCCGGAGTCACGTAAAGAGCTCATCTCCGCGATGATCTAGGCGGAGGTGCTCTTCATTGGTGAGCACCAGTTCGACCTTCGGGTGTCCCCTCGTCCGCACTCCACGGACCATACATCGAACCCAACCAACGCGACCCTCTCCCGACTCGCGGACACCCGGATCCGCCCTCAGTTGAAGGGCCGAGGCCATCGACAAACTTATCGGCATAAGCCCTAGGATTCGTACGTGCCGAGTTGGTTGATCAAGAGCGCGACGCATCGCGCGATATCCATTTTGCCGTGCAGCCAGCGGTGGAACGAACTGTTGCAGACTCACGTCACGAAATCGCTCGTATTCACTCCCGCCGGGTTCAGTCAGCGACTGGACTGTTGTCGCATCCACCTCGAGCATTTTTTTGCCGCGTCTCCCGGCCGTGAGCAATTTACCGCGCTCGAACTTGGAACCGGCTGGTATCCGGTCGTGCCGGTGGGGCTGTTTCTATGTGGAGCCTCCGAAGTGTGGACTTACGACATCGCGCCGCTTTTGCAACGAGGTCGTGTCGAGCGAACGCTCCGGGCCTTTTACGAGTTCGCCGCCGATGGCGCGCTCCAGCAACGGTTGCCCTGGGTCATACCCGAACGCCTCGAACGCCTTCGCGAGGCACTCGAGAGCGCCGCAACCAGCAGGACCGGATCACATCGTGCGCTGCTCGAGTCGCTCAACATTCACCTGTTCGTGCAGGACGCCCGGGCGACAGGGCTGGCGTCGGCCTCCGTTGATTTGTTCGTCTCCACTGGTGTTCTCGAGTACATCCCACGGCCCACCCTGGCGGGGTTGTTTCGCGAGTTTCGCCGTATCTGCGTCGAAGGCGCCGTGATGTGCCACCAGATCGATCTGTCGGATGAGTTCGCGTACTTTGACCCGTCCATAGGTGCGTTCAACTTCTTGAGATACTCCTCACGCCGCTGGAAGTATCTCGACAGCCCGATTGTCCCCCAAAACCGTTTGCGGATCTCAGATTACCGGCAAGTCATTTCTGAGGCGGGTTTCGTTATCGTCTCAGAGACCAACACCGATGGAAAGGAAACGGAGCTCGCCGGAATCCGACTGGCTCCCGAGTTCCAGGCATATTCGAAGGCCGACTTGCTCGTCATACGCTCAACGCTGGTCGCCCAGCCGGCTCCCGCCGACGCCAGCTCAGCAGGCGCTCCGCGCGACGAAGAATAGCGACCCGTCAAGCTTGGGAAACACCGGGAGAACTTGCCACCAAGGCGGAACGCAACGCCGGGAAATCTGTCCTGTTGGCAAGACAGACTTTCGACGACGAGGAAGCTTCCGAGCCGAGCAACGAATTGTTCTCGTCGCGACTTGAGGCGGCGGTCCCCCACACGATCCCCCGGGGAACTCACGCGTGAGCGCCCCGGTCCGCGTTTAGGTGAGACTGCGGCTCCACGTATGGTTTCCCTCGGCAGGCCCTGGGAGCGGAGTACGAGATGCGTGTTCTCATCATTTCGCTCAGCACGTACAGCGGGCCGTACAACGACGGCAAGCTCACGCAGCTGGGGCTTCGGCTCGGCGGCTTGACGGCCGTTGCCGGCGACATCGAGACCCTTTGGGGAAGCGACAACCACGGACGGTCGGGCTCTGGATACGAGGTCCGCGTCCTACCGCTGCGATTCGCGCGGGCGTTCGCGACGACGCAACTCGTGGGACTCGAGAAGGTCGCGGAGGCGGTACGACCAACAATCATCCATATCGAGTGCGAGCCGTGGCAAGGAGTCGCGGTGCAGTCCGTCCGACTCGCACAGCGGCACGGCGTGCCCGTAGGCGTCCATCTTGCCGAGACGGGCCCGCTACTCACCGGTGTCGGCGGAGCGATTCGTCGAGCGCGAGGATCGTGGGTGCTCAGGCGTTGCGACTACGCCGTGGGATGGTCGACGGCCAGCACCCGCGTCGCCGAGCAACTAGCTCCCGGCATTCGAACCGACACGTTCCCCGCGACCGGCGTATCACTGAGTGGGGATGATTCGGGCTCGCCTGACCAGTGGTTCGGTACCGGCAGCGCGGCTCTTCCCAAACTCGCCTTCGTAGGGCGCTTCCTGAAAGAAAAAGGCATCTACGACTTCCTCCAAATCTGCGACGAACTGGCGCGCCGGCTTCCGCTGAGAGCGGCGCTCGCCGGCGGCCAAGGTATAGATCAGACCGTTCGTCGGTGGGCCGAGGAAAGGCCGTGGGCGTTTTTCCACGGCATCCTCCCGCGAACGCACGTCGGCGCCCTGGTCGCCGCGGCCGATGTCCTCGTCTGCCCCAGCCGGACCACGAGCTTCGTCGAAGAGCAATTCGGCAAGGCTGCCGTCGAGGCCATGGCCGTGGGAACCGCCGTGTTCGCGTACGACTGCGGTGCTCTCTCCGAGGTAATAGGAGCCGGGGGGGTCGTCGTCCCCGAGGGCGCGCAGGACCAACTCGTGGACAAGCTCGAGGAGTACTTCGCGGGCCCCGCGAGCGACGAAGTCGCCCTCGCACAGCAAGCACGCCGCCAGGCCGAGCGGTTCAGTAACGAAGCCCTAGCGAAGAAGCTCATCAATCTTTGGTCTCTGTACAACGGACCAGCTAGCTGAGAGTGCGGCTCAACGAAGATGGACACGAATCACGCAAGGCGGGCCTGGCGGAAGACAAGGTTGAGAGCCGGGCTTGCACGTCTGGTCCGAACATTGCGCAGCGACGCGGTGGGAATGTCCTTCGTGCCGAGGCCCGCGGACGTGATGCTGGTTTCATATCCGCGCTCTGGCAATACGTGGACGCGGTTCGTGCTCGCCAATCTGATGTCGGCAACGCCCGCGGACTTCGTCAACCTCGAAGAACGCGTTCCCGACATCTACGTTTCGTCTGCGCTTCACATCCGTCGGCTTCCACCTCCACGTGTGATCAAGTCACACGAGCCCTATACGCCGTCCTACGGAAGGGTGGTGTACCTCGTACGCGACCCTCGAGACGTCGCAGCGTCCTATCTGCGCTTCCTCCACCGCGCCGGTGCACAAGATTCGAGGGTGACGCTGGAGGCCTTCACCATTCCTTTTCTGAATGGGCAGGGCAACTGGGACTCATTCGGTTCGTGGGGGGATCACGTGAGCGGGTGGCTGAGCAGGCAGGTGGATGACGACTTTCTGCTGGTCCGCTACGAGGATCTCCTCGTCGACACCGTTCGGGAGATCGATCGAGTCGCGAGATTCTGCGGCATCCTCACCGACGCACGATCAATCGCCAGCGCCGTCGCGAGTTCGTCGCCGGAGAGAATGCGGGCTTTCGAGCAGAGTCAGGCCAAGATCTCGAAGTCGCTGCATTTCCGCGAGAGTCCGATTCCCTTTGTCGGGCCCGCGCGGGAGGGCGCGGGGCGCGCCCTGATGGATGCCGACACGTTGGCTGGATTCGAGTCCACGCTCGGTCGCATCATGCGTAGCCTTGGCTATGCCTGATGTGATGAGTAGCTCCGCGGAGGGCGCATCGGGCGACTCGGGGCACGCCGCCTTCTTCCGTGGCGCCGCCGCTGGTGTAGGCGCACAGGTCGCTGCTCTCGCGACGGGATTTGTGGCCGCGGTGCTCATTGCCCGGTCGACCGAAGTCGCCGAGCTCGGGGCATACGCCGTGGCAGCCGCGATCGCGGCGTTCATCGGCCTGCTCACCGGGCTGCAGCTGACAACCCAAGTTGCCCGCGCCCACACCGATGGCGAAGCCGCCGGTCTTCTGCCCTGGGCGCTCGCGGCCGGCGCATTGGGGTCTCTGACGGCGATTGGTCTCGCCGGCGCCGCACACTTCTGGCCGGCGTCGTCTGTCGGACCCCTCATCTGGCTGACTCCGGCCATCGCCGTGCAGCCCTCGACTGATGCACTCAGCGGTCTGCTGGCTCGCGATGGCAAGGCCGGATGGATGGTGTTACACCAAGTCGTCCGCGCGTCGAGCCGCCCGGCCATCGTCTTGATATTCGTTGCCTCGCTGGGCTTCTTGCACAGTCAGACGATCGCCATCATCGACAGCGCGGTGGCTCTCGTGAGCCTGGTCGCGATCGTCGTGATCCATGGCGTAGGTGTGCTTCGGACGCGCCTGTCGCATCGCGATACAGTGCGGCTTGCCACCCTGCTCCCGGCGTTCGGTGCGCTCCTCATCGTCGGGGCCAACTGGCAGATGATCCAGAGAACGGATCTGCTGTGCGTGGGCTTCTTCCTCGGACACGCCCCCGCCGGTCGCTATGCCGTGGCTCTGCGTCTCTTGGAGACGGCGACGAGCTCCTTCAGTGCCCTCATGGTGTTCTTCCTGCCGCTCATGACGAGGGCCCGACGCGAGGGGCAAGCACGCGATGCTTATGTCCGCGCGACTGTGCTCGGCGCGCAGATCTTGTTGCCTGGCCTCGTCTTCATCGGGATTTGGGGTGACCGCATCTCGGCCGGCCTGTTCGGAGCCCAGTACTCCTTGCCGGCAAAGGTGTTCATTGCCCTATCCATCGGCCTGGTCGCGCAAGTGGCAGCTGGACCGAATGGCTTCGCACTCATGGCCGGGCGACGCCACGGCCACCTCGCGGCCA
>JALYLU010000128.1 GCA_030774075.1 Actinomycetota bacterium
GGGCGGGCATACGTCGTGCCTCGCGGTCTCGATCGGCGACGAGCCTCCGTCACTCGTGCTCGACGCGGGAACCGGCTTGCAGGAGCTACGCGCCGATTTCGGCGATCGGTCGTTCGACGGTTCGATATTGCTCACTCACCTGCATTGGGACCATGTTCAGGGGTTGCCGTTCCTGCCGGCAATCGATCGCGACGACGCGCGGGTCGTCCTCGCGCAGCCCGCGCAGGGTGACCCCCGGCAAGTACTCCGGCGCGCGATGTCACCGCCGCATTTCCCGATTCCGCCCGAAGGACTGCGGGGCGCGTGGACGCATCTCGCACTCGAGCCGGGCAAGCATCAGTTCGGCGCATTCGAGGTGCTGGCCCGCGACGTCGTCCACAAGGGTGGGCGCACGTTCGGATACCGAGTACGCGGCGGCGACTCGACGTTCGCGTACGTCCCTGACGCGCTCGACGCGAACGACGATGTCATCCTGGAGCTCGCCACTGATGCCGACGTCCTCATTCGCGGTGCGCCGTTCGTGAGCGATGAATCCGAACGCGCCGCGGCGTTCGGTCACGGAACCGCCGAGGTCGCGGCCGCGATCGCACGACGCGCCCGGGTGCGCCAACTCGTCCTCACGCATCATGCTCCGACTCGCACCGACGTGGCGGTCCACGACATCGCGGCGCGGGTCGGCGCGACGGCGGCAACGGAGGGCATGACGATCGTGTTTTGACTCTGGGGGGTGCCGATCTCAGTTCTCGGCGAGTCCCCGCTTCGTCGCTTGCCCGGCGAGCTCGGCCCGCGTCGAAACTCCCAGCTTGGCGAATACGTGGCCGAGGTGCACTTTGACCGTGCCGCGCGCGATGAACATGCGTTCGGCGATTTGCGGGTTGGTGAGCCCGGTCGCAACCAGCGCGACGATCCGCAGCTCGGTCGGAGTGAGGCTGGACCAGCCCACCGTCGGACGCTTGCGTTCGCCGCGTGCGCGGGAGATGTACTCGATCATGTCGCTGAGCGGCAGGTTCGCCGCTTCGTCCCAGTGCTCTTGGAATGCCTCGTCGCCGAGAACTCCTCGTGCCAGCTCGACGTGAAGCGCGCGCGGCGCGTCTTCGACAGGTCGGGTCGCGAGCCCTATGGCCGACCGCAGTGCGTCGGCGGCCGCGAAGCATCGCACCGCTTCGGCCGTACTCTCGGCGTCGAGCGCGAGCGCGCCGAGCGCGTCCAGCGTCGCCGCGATCCCCGGCCTCAGGCCGTGTCGTACTTGACGGCTGAGCGCAGCGTGCAACAGGTCCTCGGCGTGTGCCGGCTCACCGCGCACATGCGCGATGCGCCCGCGCTCGTACTCGGTCTGCGCGAGGAGCCACTCGTTGCCGACGGGCGCGGCGAGCAAAGTCGCCTCGTCCAGCGCGGCCTGCGCGGCATCGAGCTCGCTCCCGATCCGCTTCGCGGCGCCGAGCGCGCGGAGGAGCTGCGCGGACCAGATCGGTGTTCCGTGGCCGCGCGTCGATTCGATCACCGGTTCGAGCACCGCGCATGCCGTCTCAGCATCGCCGGTCGCCAACGCGACGTCGGCGAGACTCGCCACCGCGTCGGGAACCGCGAGGCCGCTGCCCGAAGCGCTGGCTCGCGCGATGAGCGCATCGAGCCCGGCCGCGGCGAAGGCGCGGTCACCGATTGCTGCGCGCGCATCAAGGGACCAGGCTTCGGTGAAGCCTCCGGTCGACGGGTCTCCGACGACCCGGCACAGGTGCGCGGAGCGGTCGAACGCGGCCTGCGCGGTTGCGTACTCCCCGCGATGAGCCGCGAAGTAGCCGATCGTCCCATAATACCACGCGAGAAAGAACTCACTCTCGAGCTCCTCGGCGGTGCGTCGAAGCTCTTCGAGCGCGCGCGCGGCTCCCGCTTCGTCGTGCTCGACGTAGTACGAGACCGTCATCATCTTCCAACCGTCGGCGACGGCCCAGTCATCACCGATCACCCGACCGAGCTCAATGCTGCGCGCCAGACTGACGCGTGCCGCCACTGGATCGATCAACGCCTCCCCGAGGCCGAGGGAGTTCAACGCACGCGCGGCCGCCCAATCGTCGCCGATCGTCTCGGCCATCTCCAACGCCTGCGGCGCCCGGACCATCATGGTGTCGAAGTCGTCGCCGTAGAGCGCGACGTGAGCCGCGCCCCAGAGTGCGCGCGCTCGCTCGGGGGTGGGCGGCATGTCGTCGCCGTCTCGGAGCACGCGGGCGAACCAGCGTCCACCTTTGCCGAGATGGCCGCGCAGTTCCCAGAACAACGTCAGCGCAGTCGTGAATCGCAACATCTCGTCAGCCGCGCCCGCGGCGTCGCCCCACTCCAACGCGGTGTCGAGATTGTCGTGGTCGGTCTCGAGCCGCGCGAGGTGCACCGGCCCGTGGGCCATGACGAGCCGCGGCGCCAGCTGCTGGGCGAGGGCGAGAAAGTACGCGAAGTGTCGCTCGCGAACCGCGTCGGCCTCGCCCGCCTCGACGAGCCGGGCCTGGAGGAATTGGCGCACCGATTCGAGCATCCGGTAGCGGGCATCGGAGCCTTCATGGTCGACGTGAATCAACGACTTGTCGACGAGCCGCCCCAGCTCGTCGAGCACACCGAACCGGTCGTTCTCGTCGGCGGAGCCAACTGCCTCCGCCGCATCCAGCGTGAACCCGTGCAGGACCGAGAGCCGGCGCGCGAGCGCACGCTCGTCGTCGTCGAGCAGCTCGTAGCTCCACGCGATGGAGGCTTCGAGCGTCTGTTGACGCGGCATGGCTGTGCGGCTGCCGCCCGTAAGCAAGCGAAAGCGGTCGTCGAGCGCGGCGGCGATGCGTGTCGGATGCAGCATGCGCACCCGGGCTCCGGCGAGCTCGAGCGCGAGCGGGATCCCGTCGAGACGGACCGCGATCTGTTCGATCGCCGCCAACGCCTCGGCGTCCGGCACGAATCCGGGCCGCGCTTGTTGCGCTCGTTCCACGAACAACGCGACCGCGGTCGACGGTTCGAGCGATGGCACTCGCCACGCGATTTCGCCCGCGACACCGAGCGGCTCGCGGCTCGTCGCCAGCACGCGCAGGCGCGGACACGCGTGGAGCAGCGATTCGATCATTCGGGCCGCCGCGTCGAGTACTTGCTCGCAGTTGTCGACGACGAGCAGTGCGTCGAGATCGCGCAATTGCTCGGTCAGCGTGTCGATGAGCGGACGACCGAATTCTTCACGCATGCCGAACACACCGGCCACGGCCTGGGAGATGTCGCGGCCGTGGCCCACCGCGGCCAGCTCTGCGCACCACACGCCGTCGGGGAAAACGTCGAGCTCGTCGGCCGCGGCGTGCAACGCGAGCCGGGTCTTGCCGCAGCCGCCGGTGCCGGTGAGCGTCACCAAGCGGTGCTCTCGGACGGCCTGGCGGACCGAGGCGATCTCGGCCTCTCGGCCGACGAAGCTCGAAACCTGAGCGGGCAAGTTCGTCGGCATCGCCCCGAGCGACCGCAACGGCGGGAACTCGTGAGGAAGCTCAGGATGCACCAACTGCCAGATGCGCTCGGCCCGTCCCAAGTCCTTCAGGCGATGCAGCCCCAGGTCGCGCAGCTCGGCGTCGGCGGGAAGCGCGTCGACGACGAGATCGCGCGTCGCGTCGGAGATCAGCGTCTGGCCGCCGTGACCGATCGTGCGCATCCGGGCGCACCGGATGATCGTCGGCCCGAAGTAGTTCCCGGCGTCGCGCAGGCGAATCTCCCCGGTGTGGAGCGCCATCCGGAGGCGCACCTCGCCACCTGCGGGCCAGAGCTCCTGCGCGAACGCGCGTTGCACGTCGAGCGCCGCGGCGACCGCGTCGGACGCCCGCGAGAAGGCCGCCACCACGCTGTCGCCCTCACCCTGTTCCACCGGCCTGGCCCCGCCGTGGAGCGCGACCGCGGCGTCGAGGAGCGCGTAGTGACGTGCGATCGAAGCCGCGGTCTCGTCGGCGCCCGCCTCCCACAGCTTCGTCGATCCCTCGACGTCCGTGAGCAGGAACGTCACCGTCCCGGTCGGCAGACCGGATTCGAGCATTTCGGGCACGTGCGAGTTTGCCAAGTTCAGTGTTGATCGGTCCATGACCGAATCCTGGCGGCGCCGGACCCGTCGAACATCGGCCAGATGGCATATCCGACGATTGCCAATGGCTAGCGTCCGACACGATGCCCGAGGCTGCGGCCGGACGCCTGCGACGACTCTCCGAGGAGCTCGACGAAAGCGGCTTGCGGCCGGAGGGTTCCGAGGCCTTCCGCGAGATGCTGGTGGAGGAGATCGATCATGCGCTCCGGCCGGCCGTCCACGAGGGGCGGATCGCGAGCGGCGGCACCATCCTCGAGCCCATGTCGGATCCGGCCGGTTGGGCGTCCGGCGCGCAGCTCGACGTCACTCGGGGACCGTTGGATCAGCAGCCGCTCGCGGCGGCCCGGCGCTTCGCCGATGGTCTTTCGAGCTGGCTCCTGCGTCGTACGGACGGGATGAACGAGTGGGTCGTGTTCGACCGACCCGCGGGCTCGGAGCGTGACCTCGTGGTCCTCGCCGGCGTGCTCGATGCAACGATCGTTCAGCGCCATCCCGCCGGGTCGGTCCGGATCGTCGGCAGTTTCGGCGTGCTGCGCCGGCAGGGCTACAGCTGGCACCACGAGCCACCGGTCAGCAGTTGGATCGACGCCGTCACCGCGAGCGCCGACCACGGCGATCCCGGGGTGCTCGAGGCGATGCTCGAGTTCGCGGTCCGTGACCTCGGATCGAGGGGCATCGGCTCCCTGCTCATCTACCGCCCCGATGCCGAGTCCGGTCCCGCGGTCGAGGAACGCCTTCCGACGCCGCCGCCGCTGCGGATCCGGCGGGCTTCTCACCTCGCCCCACTGCGACATGCGCTCGCCCAGATCGACGGAGCCGCCGTCTTCGACGCCGACGGGGTGCTGCGCCGGCTCGGCGTGCGGCTGGTTCCGAGCATGGCCGCCGAGGAGAACGTCGAGGCACTCGGGGGCACGCGCCACACCTCCGGCCGCCGCTACAGCTACGACGACCCACGGGCCACCGTGATCGCGGTGAGCGAGGACGGCCCGGTTTCCGTGCTCCGCGACGGTGCAGTGCTCGGACGTTCGCACGACGACGGCTGAGCTCGGTTGGTTATTGCAGGATCAGGTCGAGCGATTCTCGCTGGCCGGGCGGGGTGTTGACGACGCGGGTGTGCACCGCCGGGCGACCGTTGATGCGGAAGGTCAGCGTGGCGCCGCGAGTGCATCCGGCGATCGAATCGGGCCCGACGACCGACAGGACGTATCCGGTGAAGTCGACCGAGCTCCGCACCGACGCCACCCCGCAGCGCGTGCGGCCAACGTATGCCTCGACCCGCGTTCCGGCCGGGAGCGGCTGGTCGTCTGCCCCGAAGACGCCCCCGTTGAACTGCGCGGTCGTCGGTGCTGCACCGGCGGGCGCGGCGGTCGAATAACGGGCCGCGAAGGTCGTGGCGAGTCCATTCCCGGGCCATTCCACCGCGTCGGTGCTGAACAGGATCTTGTTGTGAGCGAACGTCCACAGAACGATCTGCGCTCCGGGCGTGCCGCAGCCGCTCGACTCGGTTTCGGCGAGGACGGTGATCTCGTAGCGGCCCTTCGTAACCGGCGGGAGGGTCTGTTGGCAGGGCGTGACCAGGCCGGCCCGGAGAACGACGGCGCCGACGAATCGGCTGTCGAACGGCATTCCATCGACGAGGGCATCGCCGCGGACGACGACGCGATCGCTCTCGCCGGCGCGTCGCGGCGGCACCCCCGGCTTTGCCGAAGTCGACGTCGCCGCGGACGTCGACGACGGCGTGGCGGCCGGCTTGCTGCTGCTCGTGCAGCCCGTCGTCGCGGCCACCGCGGCCATCAGTACGACACATGCGAGTCGGTCCAGGTAGCTCATGACCCCTCACCTCCGACGCGGTGCGTTGCTGGTGAGCATCGGCAGCACGGAATCGTCACTTCCGGGAACAGGTATAGCGGCATCCTCACTGAAGGTCATCCCGAGGTAGGTACGTTTCGCGCGTCGATGAGGTTCCCTGTTTCCGAGATCGAATACGGTGGAGGGATGTCGCAGCGGGGAGGCGACCCCAACGAACGGCCCGATCATCCCTCGCGCGCCGAGGAGCGTGAGCTCGAAAAGCTCAGCCCGTTCGAGATGAAGGCCAGGCTGCTGGAGATCGCCTCCGACTCGGCCCGACGGTCGTCGACGACGATGCTCGACGCAGGTCGTGGCAACCCCAACTGGGTCGCGACCACTCCACGGGCCGCCTTCTTCTTGCTCGGTCGGTTCGCGTTGGAGGAGTCGACGCGGGTGTGGAAGGAGCCGGACCTCGGTGGGATGCCGGCCCAGGAAGGCATCGCGAGGCGCTTCGAGCAGTTCTTGGCGACGAACGCGACCTCCGAAGGTGCCGACCTGCTCGCGCGGACGGTTCGCTACGGAGCGTCGCTCGGGTTCGATGGCGACGCGTTCGTGTACGAGCTCGCGGACGGGATCATCGGCGATCACTATCCCGGGCCCGACCGGATCTGTGTGCACGCCGAGCAGATCCTGCGCGAGTACCTCGCCGAAGAGCTCTGCGCGGGTGAACCGCCCGACGGGATCTGGAAGCTGTTCGCCGTCGAAGGCGGCACCGCCGCGATCTGCTACATCTTCGACTCGCTCGCGAACAACCTGCTGCTGCGTCCCGGCGACCGGATCGCGCTGATGATCCCCGAGTTCACGCCGTATCTCGAATTGCCGCGGCTGGAGCGCTACGGGCTCGAGGTAGTCGACTTGCGCGCGTGCGCCGTCGATCAGAACGACGACCCTACCTGGCAGTTCCCGGACTCCGAGATCGAGAAGCTCGCGGACCCGTCGGTTCGCGCCCTGTTCGTCGTCAACCCGTCGAACCCGCCGTCGGTCATGCTCGCCCCCGCGACGTTGTCGCGTATTGCGGAGGTCGTCGCGCGGCACAATCCCGATCTGATCGTCGTCACCGACGACGTATACGGCACGTTCGTACCTGGCTTCGTGTCGTTGATGGACGTGCTTCCCGCGAACACCATCGCGGTGTACTCGTTCTCGAAGTACTTCGGCGCGACCGGCTGGCGGCTCGGTGTCATCGCCATCCACGAGAACAACGTCCTCGATCACAGACTTGCTGCGATGAGCGTCGCCGAGCTCGAGGTGCTCGATCGGCGCTATCAGTCGATCAGCGCCGCCACTGCCGAGATCGCGTTCATCGACAGGATGGTGGCCGACAGCCGCCAGGTCGCGCTCAACCACACGGCCGGCCTGTCGCTGCCGCAACAAGTACAGATGGTCCTGTTCGCTGCGTTCGCGCTGCTCGATACCGACGAGTCGTACAAGATGCGCACCCGCAGCCTCGTCAATCGGCGTCTCGCGAAGCTGTACGAGGGGATGTGCCTCGACCTGCCTGCCGACCCGCTGCGCGCGGGGTACTACGCGGAGATCGACCTCATGGGTTGGGCTCGTCGCCGGTACGGTCCCGAGTTCGCGCAATGGCTCGCCGACACGTACGAGCCCGTCGACTCGGTCTTCCGCCTGGCCGAGCAGTTCAGCGTCGTGCTGCTCAACGGTGGTGGATTCGACGATTCGGCCTGGTCGGTCCGCGTCTCGCTCGCCAACCTACGAGACGACGCGTATCTACGAATCGGCGCGAGCGTCCGTTCGGTCTTCGAGCAATACGTCGCCGACTGGCAGCGAACGAGCGCGAGCGACCGGGCGGTACGCTAGATCGACGCATTCGTGCCGCCCCGGGCCGTCCGCGGGTGACCGCGCCTGGTGCTGCGGCGGCTCCAGGCAACGAGCAGAAGGACGACGATGACCGCGACCGGGACAGCTCTCACCCCGCCGGCCACGACCGAGCTCACCCTGACTCCGCCGGCGCCCGTCGCGGCCATCGCTCCCGAAAAGGCCGGCGGGATGGTCCCGGTCGATCCCGCGACGCTGCCCGCCCTCGATGCCAAGGTCTCCGAGTACGTCGACGCCATCCTCGAGCTCGACGTGCACTCCCCGGCATTCACCGCGAAGGCCGGCGACGTGCGCGCCATGGGCGACGACGACATCCGCGCCGCGGCAGACACCTCGAACCGGCTGCTGTCGGCGCCGGTGCGTGCGATGCAGAGGGGTCAGGGCGGAAACGTCGCGGCGACGCTGCTCGATCTGCGCCGCACCATCGAGGACCTCGACCCGGCCGAGGCGAGCGGTGTCAAGAAGCTGCTCGGATTGATCCCGTTCGGTGACAAGCTCGTCGACTACTTCCGCAAGTACGAGAGCGCGCAAAAGCATCTCAACGCGATCGTGCAGGCGCTTTACGACGGTCAGGACGAGCTCCGGAAGGACAACGCGGCGCTCGAGCAGGAAAAGGTGCATCTCTGGGAGACGATGCAGCGTCTCGGGCAATACATCTACATCGCCCAGCATCTCGACGCGACGCTCGAGGCCAAGATCACGGAGGTCGAACGCACCGACCCCGAGAAGGCGAAGGCGCTGCGCGACGACGTCTTGTTCTATGTTCGCCAGAAGCACCAGGATCTTTTGACGCAGTTGGCCGTCTCGATCCAGGGCTACCTGGCGATCGACCTCGTCCGCAAGAACAACATCGAGCTGATCAAAGGCGTCGACCGCGCGACGACAACAACGGTCGCCGCGTTGCGCACCGCGGTGATCATCGCCCAGGCGTTGACGAATCAAAAGCTCGTGCTCGATCAGATCACCGCGTTGAACACGACGACGTCGGGCTTGATCGAGTCGACGTCGAAGCTGCTGGCGACCCAGAGCGTCGACATTCAGAAGCAGGCCGCCTCCGCGACCGTCGGTATCGAAGCGCTGCGCGCCGCGTTCGCGAACATCTACCAATCGATGGACGCGATCGACACGTTCAAGGCGCAAGCGCTCGATGCGATGACCGACACCGTCACGTCGCTGCAGAGCGAGATCGACAAGTCGCAGGCATACCTGAAACGAGTGCGGGCGACCGACGCGGGCGGCGCAATCCCGGAGACCGGCGCTCTGGATCTCGGCGACACGCCCACGGCATGACGGCTGTGGTCTTGGAGCACAACGCGTCGCCGCGAAGCCTCGGCGTCCAGGTCGCAGCGGGCTCGGTTCTCGCCGCCGGAGCAACCGCCGCCGGCGTCGCCGCGGCGGGGGCGCTCGGTGCGTTACCGGCGACGATCGGTATCGTGCTCGCGGCACCGATCTACGCGGTCGGTCACCTTGCAGTACGCGCGTACCGGCATCGCCGCGCCAAGCCGGAACCGGACGCACATAACGATCCCGACGCGGCAACGCTCGCGTCGCTCGACACGCTGATTGCGGAGACGCGTCAACGGGTGCCGCCAACGGTGCAAGCCCGGATCGAGCGAGTCGCGGCGACGACTCGCCAGACGATTCCTCGCCTCGATCAGCTCGGAGCCGGAAGTCAGCAGGCGCACGCCGTGTTGCGTACCGCGACGAGCTACCTTCCGGAGGCAGTAGCCGCGTACGTGCGCTTGCCCCGCGACTTCGCCGACCGGCGCGCGGTCTCCGGAGGCAAGACGTCACTCTCGGTTCTCTGCGACCAGCTCGATCTGCTCGGCTCGAAGATGGACGAGGTGTTCGACGCCGCGTGCCGCGCCGATGCCGACGCGCTGATCGCGCACGGTCGCTTCCTCGCCGAGAAGTTCGGCTCCGGTGCGCTCGCGCTCGATCCCGAGAAGCGGTGAACCATCGTGCGCGCGAACGACGACTTGTACGTGGCGCTCGACGCACTGCTGGCGGCCAGCGACGAGCCGACGACTGACGTGCGTGAGGACGCGGCGGAAGTCGCCGCCGCGGTCAGTCACAAATCGCCCGGCGCCCCCGGCGCGTGGACAGAGGTGTTCGAGCTCCCGTCCACCGACTTCGAGGACGCGGCGCATACGGGCCGGCCGTATTCGCGACGACCGACGCGAGTGCTTACACGGCTGATCGAAGGCCGCGGCGTCGACGGGTCGGGCGATCGCGCAGCACCGTATGCGCGCGCGCTCGCCGACCTGGCCATTGCCGCCGCATCACTCGGGGAGCTCACGATCTCGGCCCTCGGGACGGCCACCGTGCTCGGGAACACGCAGCTCGTCGCGGCCGGCATGCACCCGCCCGACGCCACGCTCTTCGCGCC
>JALYLU010000129.1:0-2075 GCA_030774075.1 Actinomycetota bacterium
GTGCGCGCCCAGCGCGCGGCCTCGTGCGTCGACGTCTCGAGCCCCGCGGCGATGCGAGCGAGGAACGCGGCGCCCAGCGCACCACCTTCGGGCACCGCGCATACGTGGACGGGCAATGCGGTGCAGTCGGCGAGCGCCTGCATCCACGCCTCGACCCGTGTACCACCCCCTGTCGCGACGATGCGGCGCGCGGGGGTCGGTGACACGTCGATCATCCGGCGGGTCACGAACCCGGCGGCCTCGAACGCGGCGCGTCGGATCGACCCGCCGTCGTGCGTGAGGTCGAGATCGACGAGCTGGGCGCGCCGGGTCGAGTCCTGGAACGGCACCCGTTCGCCGCGCGGGTACGGCACCCAGATCGGCACCCGGCCCGGATCGACGACGCGCGCCGGCATACCGGCCTCGCGCTGGGCCGCCGTCGCGCACATGCGATCGACCCAGTTGAGGAACAGACCTCCCGCATTGCTCGGACCGCCGGCGAGGAACTTGCCGGGCGCGGTGTGCGGGATCGTGTAGTGACGCGCGATGTCGACCGGATCGGGAATCACGGCCCACACGATCAGCGTCGTGCCGCAGATAACCAGCACGTCGCCGACGTCGTCGGAGCCCGCGACCAGCTGCTCGGCCATCGCGTCGATGGTTCCGCCTTCGAGCACGCAGCCCGGACGGTCGCGGACCTCGGCGAGCGGCTGACCCGAGGGTCCGATCCTCGGCATCTGGTCGGGACGCGCCCCGCACTCGGCGAGCCGCTGCTCGTCCCATTGCGTCCAGTCGAAAAGCGGGACCGCGGTGGCCGCGACCGTCGTGGAGACGACGGCATCACCCGACAGCGCATGATTCGCGACCGCCTGCGCCATCCAGTAGCCCCGCGCGTTCGGGCGCTCGTGGGATTGCCACTGCAAGAACTGCGCGAGCTCGCCCGCCTCCGTGATCGCGTCCTGGCGATCGGAGTGGCCGCGCTCGTCGCCGTAGAGCAGGCCGGGCGCGCAGGGCAGGCCTTCGGTGTCGACGGCCGTCAGCGACGGGACCATGGCGGCGACGGATACCGCGCGCGGATTCACCTCGCCGAGCGCTTCGAGCGCCCGGCGCGGGCCTTCGTGCCACGCGAGCGCGGCGTCATGCTCGAACCGAAGGGCCGACGGGACGAAGAACTCGTGCGGGACGCGCGACCGGGCGACGACGTTCCCGTCGGCGTCGGCCGCGACCGCCTTCACCGAGGAAGTTCCGATGTCGATCCCGACCGTGAGCTCGGACACGGCGGGCGAGACTACGTCAGTGACGCGATGACCGCGTCGTGCAACAGTCCATTGGTGCATACGAAGCCGCCGGCCTCGACGTCGGCGCGCCCGTCGACCGCAGTCCAGCGGCCTCCCGCCTCCTCGACGATCGGTATGAGAGCGGCGATGTCCCACAAGGAGACGATCGGGTCGATCGACACGTCGAACGCGCCTTCGGCGACGAGCAGGTGCTGCCAGAAGTCGCCGATTCCGCGCGTGCGCCAGCAGCGGTGCGAGAGGTCGACGAGCTTGTTGCCGACGCCTTCGGCGTGGAACCGCTCCGACGTGTCCCAGGCGAACGAGAGCTGCGCGTCGCCGAGCGCCGCGACCGACGACACGCAGATGCGCTCACCGTCTCGGAACGCGCCGAGGCCCCGGCCCGCCCACCACCGCATACCGAGCGCGGGGGCGGACGCGACACCGACGATCAGCTCGCCCGCGCGCTCCAGACCGATCAGGGTCGCCCAGATGGGCACGCCCCGCACGTAGCTCTTGGTACCGTCGATCGGGTCGACGATCCACCGGTACTCGGAGTCCGCGAGGGCGTCGTCCGCAACGGTTCCGAACTCCTCGCCGAGCACCAAGTGACCCGTCGATGCCCCGAGCCGCTCGCGGATCGCCCTCTCCACCGCCTCGTCGGCCTCGCTCACCGGCGTGAGGTCGGGCTTCGTCTCGACGACGAGGTCGGCCGCGCGGAATCGCGGCAACGTGATCGAATCGGCGAGGTCGGCGAGCTCGAGCGCGAGCGCGAGGTCGGCGTGCACGCCGGCGGGCTTATCGTTCGCGGCCGTCTCCTAC
>JALYLU010000129.1:2085-10156 GCA_030774075.1 Actinomycetota bacterium
GTGTCCACGTTTGCGAGCATACGGGAGCGCGCGAACGTGCCGACGAGGAGGCCATGCACGGTATGGTCGGCGTCGTGGCCCGTCGCGACGACGTGATGGCGCAGATCTGCGAACTCGTAAGTGCGCCGGATCCCGCGGGCGCCGACGCGTTCGTCCGCTCCTACTACGGGCAGCTCGGCGACGACGACCTCGCGATCTGGACGACCGAGGAGCTCGCCGCCGCCGCGCTCGAGCACTGGCGATTCGGCGCGCGGCGCGCTCCAAAAGAAGCGCTCGTACGGGTCTACACGCCGGCACACGGTCACACCGCCGTCGATGTCGTGGTCGACGACATGCCGTTCCTCGTCGACTCCCTCACCATGGCACTCGACCGTCGCAATCTCGGCGTGCATCTCGTCGTACACCCGGTCCTGTGCGTGCGCCGTTCGAACCAGGGTGAGTTGCTCGGAATGGCACCTGACGACGAGCCGGCCCGAGACGGCGAGCAGCGGTTGCTCGAGTCGTGGACGCACATCGAGATCGACCGCGAGACCAACACCGACATCCTCGAGTCGGTACGCACCGATCTGATCTCGGTTCTCCACGACGTGCGCGCCGCGACCCGCGACTGGACCCCGATGCTCGACGCGCTGCGGCACGTCGCCGCCCAGCTCGAGCAGATGCCGCCGCCGTGCGCCCCCGAAGAGCTCTCCGAAGGCAAGGCACTGCTGCAGTGGCTCGCCGATGAGCACTTCGCCTTCCTCGGCTACCGCGAATACCAGCTCACCGCCGACGACCGGTTGGTGCCGGTACCGGGCACAGGGCTCGGATTGTTGCGCGACGCGCCGGAGGCGCCGTCGGTGAGCTTCTCCCGGCTCCCGCCCGACGTGCGCGCCAAAGCCCGAGAGAAAACGCTGCTCGTGTTGACGAAGGCCAACGCGCGCTCGACGGTGCATCGCAAGACGCACCTCGATTACATCGGGATCAAGCGGTACGACGCGGGGGGCGAGGTCGTAGGTGAGCGCCGATTCATCGGGCTGTACTCGTCGGGCGCGTACACCGGGAGCCCGTTCGACGTGCCCGTGCTTCGCCGGAAGGTCGCCGCCGTCATCGAGCGGGCCGGATTCCTGCCTGCGAGCCACGATCAAAAGGATCTCATGCAGATCCTCGAGACGTATCCGCGGGACGACCTGTTCCAGATCGACGTCGATCATCTCTTCGACACCGCGATGGGCATCCTGCACCTGCAGGAGCGACGCCGGGTTCGCCTGTTCGTCCACCGCGAGCCGTACGGCCGGTTCGTGTCGTGCCTCGCCTTCATCCCCCGCGATCGGTACACGACGCAGGTGCGCGAGCACATCGCACAGCTGCTCGCCGCCGCGTACGGATCGAAGGGCTACGAGTGGAACACGCGCCTGTCGGAGTCGGTGCTCGCCCGGCTGCACTACGTGCTGCACCTCGAGACGCCGGGCGGCGCCGCCGTCGACGTCGGCGAGTTGGAACGGTCGGTCGCGGCGGCAGCGCGCGCCTGGGTCGACGATTTGCGCGACGCGCTGATCGCGTCGCAGGGCGAGGAGACGGGCCTCGACCTGCTGCGCGTCTGGGCCGACGCGCTCCCCGGCGCATATCAGTACGACTTCGACGCGACCGAGGCGCTCGCCGACCTGCCCCAGCTCCAGCAGCTCGGCGATGCCAAGCCGCTCGCGGCGCGGCTCACTATCAGCACCGACCACCTCGACCTGAAGCTGTACGGCGTCGGTGCGCCACCGTCACTTTCGGAAGTGCTCCCCCGCCTCTCGAACATGGGCGTCGTCGTCGACGACGAGCACCCCTACGAGCTGACGCCGAAAGGGCTCGACGACCGTTGGATGAAATGGTTCCGCCTGCGTGCGCCCACGGGAACGATCATCGATCCCGCCGCGGTGCGGCTCTTCGAGGAAGCGTTCCTCGCGGTGGTCGACGGCCGCGCCGAGGACGACCGCTTCAACCGCCTCGTCCTCACCTCCGGGCTCGCATGGCGGGAGGTCGCACTTTTGCGGGCCTACTGCCGTTATCTGCGCCAGACCGGTACCCGGTTCAGCCTGACGTATATCGAGGACGCGCTGAGCCTGCACACTGAGATCGCGCGCCGGCTCGTCGAGCTGTTCGTTGCGCGACTCGATCCATGGATCGCGGGCGCCGACGGCCACGGCGGCGCGAGCGGCGACGGCGACGCGGCCGAACGCCTGACCGACGAGATCCGCTCCTTGCTCGACGGCGTGACCTCGCTCGACGAGGACCGAATTCTTCGTGCGCTGCTGCACCTCGTGCTCGCGACGCTGCGCACGAACTGGTTCCAGGAGACCGATGCCGCGGGCAGTCCGCCGCCGTGCGTCGCGCTGAAATTCGACCCGAGCGCGATCCCCGACCTGCCGCTGCCCCGGCCGATGTTCGAGATCTTCGTGTACTCGCCGCGCGTCGAGGGCGTGCACCTACGCGCGGGCAGGGTCGCACGCGGCGGGATCCGATGGTCGGACCGGCGCGAAGACTTCCGCACCGAGGTGCTCGGGCTCATGAAGGCCCAGCGCGTGAAGAACGCGGTCATCGTGCCGGCCGGCGCGAAGGGCGGGTTCGTCGTCAAGCGTCCACCCGCCGATCCGGCGGCGTCGCGCGAAGAGGTCGAGGCTTGCTACCGGCTGTTCATCGGCGCATTGCTCGACATCACCGACAACCTCGTCGACGGCAAGGTCGTACCGCCGAGGCGGGTGGTCCGCTACGACGGCGACGATCCCTACCTGGTGGTCGCCGCCGACAAGGGCACGGCGGTCTTCTCCGACGTCGCGAACGAGATCGCGTGTGGGCGCGGCTTCTGGCTCGGCGACGCGTTCGCGTCGGGTGGTGCGCACGGCTACGACCACAAGGCCATGGGCATCACCGCCCGGGGCGTGTGGGAGTCGGTACGGCGCCACTTCCGGCACCTGGGCATCGATCCGGATCGCGACGACTTCACCGTGGCGGGCATCGGCGACATGTCGGGCGACGTGTTCGGCAACGGCATGCTGCTGTCGGAGCACATACAGCTTGTGGCCGCGTTCGATCACCGGCACGTCTTCCTCGATCCCGGTCCGGATCCGGCGCGGTCGTTCGCGGAACGGCGTCGCCTGTTCGAGCTGCCGCGCTCGTCGTGGGCCGACTACGACACCGCGCTCATCTCCGAAGGAGGCGGAGTGTACGCGCGCACACTGAAGTCGATCCCGATGACGCCCGAAGTACGTTCGCGGCTCGCAATCGACGACAGTGTCGATGCGCTCACGCCGGCCGAGGTCATCCACGCGATTCTGCAGGCGCCGGTCGACCTGCTCTACAACGGCGGCATCGGCACCTACGTGAAGGCGCGCACCGAGAGCCACGCCGCGGTCGGCGACAAGGCCAACGACGCGGTGCGGGTCGACGGCAACGATTTGCGGTGCCGAAGCGTCGCCGAGGGTGGCAATCTCGGATTCACCCAGGACGGCCGGGTCGAGTACGCGCTGGCCGGCGGCCGCGTCAACACCGACGCGATCGACAACAGTGCGGGCGTCGACACGTCCGACCACGAGGTGAACATCAAGATCCTGCTCGATGGCGCGGTGCGCGACGGCGAACTCGGCGAGATCGATCGCAACGTGTTGCTCGTCAGCATGACCGACGAGGTCGCGGCGCTCGTGCTGCGCGACAACTACCGCCAGAACCGCGCGCTCGACAATGCACGAGCACAAGCAGTCGCGATGGAGCAGGTGCACGCGCGGTTCATGCACGCGCTCGAATCGGACGGGCATCTGAACCGCGACATCGAGCGCCTGCCCTCCGACGAGCAGCTCGGCGACCGGCACAGCGCGGGTCTCGGCCTCACGGCGCCCGAGCTCGCGGTGCTGCTCGCGTACGCGAAGATCGCCCTCGAGGAGGAGCTGCTCGCGTCCGAGCTCCCCGACGACCCCGACTTCACGCCCGAGTTGGTGCGGGCGTTCCCGTACGCGTTGCGGCAGCGGTTCCTCGAGCGAATCCGTGCCCATACCTTGCGTCGCGAGATCACGGCCACCTCGCTCGTGAACGGTGTGGTCAACCGCGCGGGCACGACATTTGCCTTCCGGCTCGGCGAGGAGACCGGCGCCCACGGACCCGACATCGTGCGCGCGCACGAAGCGGCGCGGGCGATCTTCGATCAGGACGCCCTGTGGCGCGACATCGAGGCGCTCGACCGTGTGGTCGATGTCGACGTGCAGACCGACATGTACCTTGCGAGCCGGCGTCTCGTCGAGCGCGGCGCGCGGTGGCTGCTCCGCAATCGTCGCCAACCGTTGCCCCTCGCCCCGACGATCGCGTTCTTCGCGATGCCGGTCGCGCGCCTGACCGCGATGGCGACCGTCTCGCCCCGGATCGAGCCCGTCACCGCGGAGTACGCAGCTCGGGGAATCCCCCGTGAGCTCGCACAGCGGATCGCCGCGCTCGCCCATCTGCCCCGCGCGCTCGACATCGCCGAGCTGGCCGATGCCCATCACGTCGAGGTCGAGGCCGTGACCGCCGCGTACGACGAGGTGGGCGACAAGCTCCGCTTCGTTTGGCTCGGCGACCGGATCGTCGAGCTGCCGCGCGTCGACCGCTGGGACGCCCTGGCCCGCAACGCGTTGCGCGAGGACGCCGCCGCGCAATACCGGCGCATCGTCGATGCATCGCTGACTGCCGGGTCCTACGAGACGTGGGCTGCGCCGCGGGCGACCCTCGTTGCCCATGTGCTCGCGTTGCTCGACGAGATCCGCGCCCACGCCGTCTTCGACGTCTCGACGTTGTCGGTGGCGCTGCGCGAGCTCCGCGGCCTCACCTAGGCGAGGCGATTCCTCTCCCATGACGGCGGAACGAGAGTTCAGCGACGACCTCGAGGATTGGCTGCGTGGCGACACCCCGAAGACACTCGGAGACTTGGGCGACGCCTTCAAGGAGAAGAGCTTCGCGGTCACGATCCTGCTGCTCATGTTCCTGCCCGCCTTGCCGCTGCCCACCGGCGGCATCACGCACGTCTTCGAGGTCATCACCATCTTCGTCGCCCTCCAGATGGTGCTCGGGCGCCGCACGATCTGGCTCCCGCGGCGCTGGAAGCAGCGCGCGCTCGGCGCCACGATCACCGGAAAGGCGGTTCCATTCATCATCCGGCGCGTCCGCTGGTTCGAGAAGTTCTCGCGCCCGAGACTCGCGCAGCTGTTCCGGCAACGCGAGTTCATCCGGATCGTGGGGTTGATCATCATCGGCCTCACGGCCGGCGCAGCAATCGCACCGCCGTTCTCTGGACTCGATACGCTCCCCGCGCTCGGCGTCGTCATCATCTCGCTGGCGATCATCCTCGAAGACGCCCTCGTGCTCGGCATCGGCGTGCTCATCGGCACCGGCGGCGTCGTGCTCATCGTGACGATCGGCGCCGCCCTGGCCCGCGTCATCCGCGATCGTTTCTGAGCCGGCGCGGCGCGCGGCTTCGCCACGGTCGACGAAGCGCGCGCGACCTACGCGCGGCAGGTTCTGGTCGGTGCGGAGACACCCTGCGGTCGCCGCGCCACTCCTCGACTCTCGAAGGAGCCCGTCAGTCTTCGTACTTGAACGAGACCTTCACCTTGGCTCGATATGCCTTGACCGCGCCGCCTTCGATCTGCAGGTCGAGCTCGGCGACTTGCGCGATCCGCAAGTCTCGGAGGCTCCCCGAGGCCTTTTCGACCGCGGCGGCGGCGGCCTTTTCCCAGGATTCGGTGCTGGTACCGACCAACTCGATGATCTTGTACACGCTCTCGGGCACAGCAGATACCTCCGCGTAGACGATGTACCACCCTTCACGCGCGTCGAGCGCGTGTCAATCGTCACTTGAGCCGGGCGATGACCGGAGTGACGGCTTCGATCGTGTCGGCCCTCACGACATAGGACGTGAAGCCCCACCGCTCCCGGTATGCCAGAAGTTGGTCGACGAGCTCGTCGACTACGCCAACGAGCGCGTACGGAGCGGCGAGGACGTCGTTCGGGGTGAGGCCGGGGGCGGCGCTCGCGACGCGTGCCGCGACGCTGGCCGGATCGCCGGTGATCTCGACGTGCTGTACGAGCGCGTCGAGAACGACCGGAGCGCGCTCTGCCGCGATCTGAGTTATCAGCGCGACGCGCTCGTCGATCGCCTCGACACTCCAGTCGGCGGTATGATGATGCCCGTCTTCGAGGGTGCGACCGAGACCGGTCAGGCTGATGACGTCGGCGTACCGAGCCGCGATGCGAAGGAGACGCTTGCCGTTTCCGCCGACAAGCAACGGAATGCGATCTTGCACCGGCCGCGGCGCGAGCAGGAATGCTTCCTCGGTGTGCACGTCGGCGCCGTGAAAGCTGACGACCTCACCGGAGAGCAGGCGCGTGACGACCTCGACCAGCTCACCGAGGCGCGTGACCCGGGCTGCGGCAGTCGGGTAGTCCCGGCCTTCCATCGTCCACTCCGCCGGCGTGTGACCGGCGCCGAGGCCGAGAATGAACCTGCCGTCCGAGACGACGTCGACGGTGGCAGCCTCGGACGCGAGCTGAACGGGGTCGCGAACTCCGGCATTGCATACGTAGGTCCCGAGCCGCAACGTCGATGTGACCGACGCCGCGGCCGCGAGACTGGAAAACGGGGACGCGGTGACGCCGGGATGGTCGCTGACGTACAGAGCGTCGAATCCGCACGCCTCGACCTTCCGAGCGAGGTCCAGCCAACCGCGCCCGTCACCCGTTACGCCCGCCTGCACACCGAACCGGATGGGCGCGGTCACGGCGTGAAGTTAGCCCGCGCTCGTCGGCACCCCGATCGGCGATCCGTTCGCAGTGTCTTATGGGAGATGCACGATGTGCGGGTCGTGGCTCAAGTGCGCGGTCGCGGGACCCAGCTCGCGAATCCGGGCGAGCGAGCGGCGGGCGGCGTCGCGCCAGGACTCGTCGTGGAGGCTCCTCGGATCCGGTTCGCCGGACAGCAGCTCGCCCGCGCGGAAGGCACACTGCGCAGCCAGCACGACCGGCGCCGCGCGCGTCTCGATCACCACGGACTGGTGTCCGGGGGTGTGACCGGGAGTCGCGACGAGGCGAACGCCCTCGAAGATCGCTTCGTCGCCGTGGACGAGTCGGAGCCGGTTCGCCGGTATCGCGGCCCATTCGGCGATGGTGTATCCGGGATCTCGAGCTTCGGTGTGCTCGGTCGCCTGGACGAAGACCGGCGCGTCGAGGATCCGCTGCTGACCGCAGTGGTCGAAATGGAGATGCGAGAGAACCACCGCGGTGACGTCGGCCGGCTCGAGCCGCACCGACCCCAGCGCGTCGCGAAGTGAGACGACCTCCGGCCGGTACCACTCGTCGATCGCCTGGTTGCCGGTGCCGATACCGGTGTCGACGAGGATCACCTGGTCGAGGTGGCGGACGATCCACGCATGCACGGGAAACGGCTCGAAGGTGGCGTGCTCCGGATGCCAGTCCGGCACCGCCGTCACCCGCGCGAGCGTCAGGCGCTCGATCGACGGCGACGTCGGAGGCGACACCAACTAGCCCGGGTAGACCTCGAAGACGGTCGCGGAACCCATGCCCCCGCCCGCGCACATGCTCGCGAGGCCGATGCCGCCGCCGCGACGGCGGAGCTCGTACATCGTGGTGATGATCATGCGGGCGCCGGTGGCGGCGACCGGGTGACCGAGCGAGCAACCGGAACCGTTCGGGTTCGTGATGTCTTCCGAGAGACCGAGCAGGCGACAGGCCGCGACCGGCACCGACGCGAACGCCTCGTTGATCTCGGCGAGGTCGACGTCGTCGATCGACAGGCCGGCGCGCTCGAGCGCCTTCGGGATCGCGGAGATCGGACCGAGTCCGGTGTCGCGGGGCTGTACGCCGGCCGAGGCCCACGAGACGATCTTGCCGAGCGGGGTGAGGCCGTTCGCCTTGGCGTAGTCGCTGCTGACGATCATCATCGCGGCCGCCGCGTCGTTGAGACCGGAGGAGTTGCCGGCCGTGATCGGGAAGTCCTCGATCTCGGGGTGCAAGGGCTTGAGCGACGCCATCTTCTCCATCGTGCCGCCGCGGCGGGGATGCTCGTCGG
>JALYLU010000130.1:0-6977 GCA_030774075.1 Actinomycetota bacterium
TACGAGTGGAACCTGCTCGATCACCGCCTCTACTTCCGAAGGGGTCACCTTCTCGCCACCCACGTTGACCAGTTCTCCTTGCCGTCCCAGCACACGGATGAAATCACCGTCGATGGTGACCGCATCTCCGGTCATGAACCATCCATCCTCTGTGAAAGGACTCGGCGCGTTGAGGTATCCGAGCATGGCCGAAGGAGTCCGTATCTCGAGCAGTCCGTCGATGACACGCGTCTCGATCCCCTCACCGCCGACGCGCATCCAAAGAGATTCGTCGTCGCGCGATCGCGAGCGGAGAATGCCCAGCTCAGCGAGCCCATAGGTTTGGAGCAACCGGACCGACGGCATCTCCGCGTGTAGGCGGGTCAGCGTCGTCTGTGACATCGGCTCGGTGCCGTAGGTGATGAGGTGCAACGAGCGCAGGTCGTGCCGACGATGCGCCTCCGACAAAAGAAGCAGGTTGAGAAACGTCGGGGTCGTTGGGAGAAGCTCGGCCCGATGTTCGTCTATAGCGGCGCAGACCGAATCGGGATCGCGCCCGGCGGGCACGATGAGTGCACCGTGGTTCGAGAGCGTGTGGCACAACGTGTTGATGCCGCCAATATGATCGAACAAGAGAAAACTGATAGTTCGGTACGACGGCCGACCGGTCTGGAACTTCTCGAGCAGTGATTCGAAGTCGTGAACTGCCGCCTTCGGCGGACCGGATGTTCCAGAGCTGAAAAGAACCAATCCCGGATGCCGACGGCGTCGAAGCTCGCGATAGTGATCCTGCTCGGCGACGACTCCCGTCGACTTCGCAATGAACCGGTCACCGGCACCACATCGGACAACGGTCTGCACCCGCGCGATTTGAAGGAGCTGGGAAATGTCGGCACGGGTAGCCGCGTAGAGGGGGACCACGATGCAGTCGCGATCGATCAAGGCGAACAGCATCGCGACCGCCGCCTCCGAATAGTCCGCCGCGAAGCCCACGACCTGTCCGGCTTCGATCGACGCAGACTCGAGCCAATGCGCGGCGCGCTCCTGGCTCGCCGCGAGGGCCTCGTAGCTGCACGAGCCACTCGGACCGACGATGGCTTCGGACGAGCCGCCGGCGGCGAAGCGCTCACGGAAGAAGTCGGCGGAGCGCATCACACGCCGCCCAGATAGATGGTTTGGGCGGTGACGGCATCGCTCGCCTTGCTCAAGAAGAAGTCGATGACATTTGCCACGTCCGCGACTGTGGACTTCCGGGGCGGCACCAGGCGTTGCAACAACGCATTCATAGTCGCGTCGGGCACGCCCCGGATGAGGTCCGTGTCGATTGGGGCGGGACCGACCGCGTTGACTGTGATCCCCATCGGAGCGAGCTCTCGCGCCAAAACCTCCGTCAAGGCGACGACGCCCGCCTTGCTCGCGATGTACGCCGCCTCGCCGGCGAGGCGCAGCCGGACTGCGACGGTCACGACGTTGACGATCCGTCCCGGACGCCGTCGCATCAGCCTGGCGGCCTCTCGACAGGCGATGAACGTCCCGGTCAGGTTCGTCGTGAGGATCCGCTCGAGCGTCTCGGTCGGAGTGAGCAAGGCCAGGTTCATCGACGCGATACCGGCGTTGTTGATCAGGACGTCGAGATGGTCGAACTCGTCGCGAGTTTCGCCGAACATCTCGAGCATCGCGACCTCGTCGCCGACGTCGAGCACGTGGTGGCGGTAGCGCGCCGCTTCCAGGTCGGTCGGCCGGCGGCTGCAACCGATGACGTACGCCCCGCCCGCGAGAAAGTGCTCGGCGAGCCCGCGCCCGAGTCCCCGTCGCGTCCCGGTGATGAGAACAACGCGCGCGTCATCCATTGTCACGGACGATCAATCCATTGATGCTTCGACATAGGCAACCAGACTCTCGAGCGTGCGAAACGGGCTGTGCTCTTGAGACAGAGCGCGGTCGTTCACGAGCTCGAGCGTGACGCCAAGTCGCTCATGGGCAAGTGCTTCGATCTCCAGGATGAGCGAGACGAAACCGAGCGAGTCGAGCTTCGCTTCGGGACCCATCAGCATCTCGTCCGGGCGCGCCTCGATCCTCAGCTCTGGCTCGAGATCCTCGTTCGTCCGCGCAACCGCTTCGTACACCATGCTCAGGACGCCGTCGTGCGGCGATGGCAAGGTCATTGCCGGAGCTCCCCGATCGACGTCGTATCACGCCGGTATATCCCCATCACGCTCAGCCCGAATGGGAAGCGAACCCGCCGCGCGGCAAAGCGCTCGGCCTGCAGCACTCCCCGCATCGTCCGATCGATGATGCGACCCGGGGACAGTTGCCTCGCGATCGCGGTCGTCGTCTCATCCGCGCGGCGACGCCGCCCCAACCGATACGGAGCCGCACGGCTCACCACGGCGGGCACAAACAGTGAGGCGAAGAGGTACCGCGACATGGCGCGATCGAAGCCGCATGCCTTCATGAACGCGTCGAGGTCTTTTTGGCCGTACCTGCGATAGTGACCGGCCACCTCGTCTGCCTCGCTCCACAACGCCTGCAGCGCAGGCACGGTGAGGGCGACGATACCACCGGGCTCGAGCACGCGATAAACCTCCATCATCAAGGGTCGAGGATCTCGAATGTGCTCGATGACGTCGAACAGGCCCACGACGCGCAAGCAGCCGCTCGGAAGCCTGAGCTGTTCGAGCGAACTGCAGAAGACCGAGCCGCATCCTTGTCGAGCGATCGCTCTCGCACCTTCCGCCAAGGGCTCGACCGCGACCACATCCTTACCCGCGCGCGCGAGCCGCGTGGACATCGAACCGGTCCCCGCGCCCACATCCCAGACCGACCCCACCCGGGTCACGCTCGCAAGCGCGTGGATGACCTCCTGTGCTCGGTGGTCGAACCAGTAGCCCTTGCCACCGTCGAGACCGAGCGTTCTCAGGCCGACCTCTGTGTACTCGACTTCGATGCGATCGTCGACAAAGCGCACTCCGTCGACAAGCGGGCCGAGCGTCTCCGGCCGCCAACCAAGCCGAGCGAGACGCTCCAACTCCGATGACCCTTGTGCGAGCACTTCAGATCCACCCCAGGACGTACAACTGCTGGTCGGCGCGGCCCGCGCGTTGCGCGAGCCGCGAGCACCTCGTCGGTCACGCTACCGGGCAGTCGATCAGTACTGCCATGCCATCAATCGCGGCCATCAGTCGCGTCGCGCGACACGCCTGCTCCGCGGGTGTTTGCGTGTTCTAGACTTCCCTGACAGTCTCACCGAATGGGCTTCGCACTACGGGCTCGGGCGGGTCTTGGAATCGTGCAGCGGCGCGGAGCTCGAGCGTGATTCCCGGAGGGGAGCGATCGGAGGCAGAGGGTTGTCGCCGGGTTGCGCCGAGGTCTCGCACCGCGGGCGTCGTGATCTGTGCAACCGGTGCGGTTCTCTCGGTGGCCTTTTTCCCAACTCTCTTCACACGCTGGGGATCGGGTTTCGGGGCAATTAGTGCGGGCAATGACGATGAGGGAATGTTCTTAGTTTCCTTGAGGCAGTTCCTCGATCACGGCAGCCTCTACAGACATACCTGGTCCGGCTATGGCCCGTTCTATTACTCGTTCGTCGGGCTCATCTATCGGCTCACCGGCCAAGCGCCGACATTGCAAAACGGTCGGCTTCTCGCGCTGGCGTTCACCGCCGTGTCTGCAAGCGTCTTCGCCGCCGCGGTGTGGCGCGTAACAAAGAGCCTGCCGGCCAGCGTCCTATGTGAGGTGGGTGCATTCGTCATACTCATCCTCAGCGTCAGTCCGATGCATCCTGCGTTGCTCATCGTGCTCATCCTGGCGGTGCTCACCTATGCCCTCTCGAGCTACGCAGTAGAACCGAGGCACCTCACGCTGCTGGTGGCGGGAGGCGCGGTAGGAGCGGTGACGATGACCAAGGTCAACGTCGGGCTCTTCGCCGGGGTCGGGATGGCTGTCGCCTTCGTGGTGGGAAATCGAAATCAGCCGCCGTTGATTCGCGCGCTGGTGGCAGGCTCGGCCGTGCTCCTGCCCTTCGTCCTCATCTTCCAGAGCTTTTCGGAAACGTGGGCGGCCGTGCTCGCGGGGATGGTGAGCGTGTCGTTGCTGGCACTCGTTGCCGTGATGACATTGGACGCGGTGTCGCTGCCGCGGCGGGCCATTGTCGTGGCAACGCTCGGCGCAGTCGTCACCGCCGCAACGTCGGTGTGCTGGCCCCTCCTCACGGGCACGTCCTTGCCGGCGTTGTTCGAAGGCGTCGTGACCAAGCCGCTACGGCAAGTGGATTTGCTCACTATTCCCGCGACGGTCCGCGTCAACTGGGTCGTGATCGTCCTGACATTGTCCGTTCTCCTCCTCGCCGTCACACGCCCCGACGCCCGGTCGTCAACCTGGCTGGCGTACTTCCGGTGGCCGCATGCTGCACTTGCGGTGGCGGGACTGTGGTTGTTCGGTCTGGGAACGCTCGACCGGGCGACGAATTTCGCCAGCTGGCTTCCCGCAATCGTCGTGCTGCCCGCGCTGGCGTTCGTCGCCGATGCCGGTCCGAGTGTGCGACTTGCGCTGCGATTCCTCCTGCCGCTCGCCGTGCTCCAGGTCCTGCATGCGTACCCAGTCGCGGGCGCGCAGGTGGGGTGGGCGACGGTCGCGATGACGGTGCCCTGCACGATCGCCATCGCCGCGGGCCTGGAACGGCACGCTTCCTGGCGCGAGATGAACGCCTTACCTGCTGCGCTCGCCACCGGATCGCTCTGCTTGCTCCTCGTGCTCGCCGCCGGCTCGTGGCCGCCCGCGTTGTGGAAGACGTACACCGCTCAGCCGGTCCTCGGTCTACGCGGTGCCACGTTCATTCGCGTGGACGCCGAGCGAGCCCGGGTACTTCGAACGGTCACCGCAGCCCTCCGGGAGCAGTGCGACACCTTCTATTCCGCGCCGGGGCTCAACAGCTTTTACATCTTCTCGGGACTGCCACCGCCCACCGGGCTCCTCGCGAACTGGCCAGGAGTCCTCGACGTCGCGCAGCAAAAGGAAGTCCTTTCGCGACTGAGGGCGGCCGAGCGTGCCAACGAGCGGGTGTGCATCCTCCGCGACGTGTCGCGGACCTCGGCATGGCTCGCGGGATACGGTTCAGGGCCGCTGCGCGCAATTCTCACCGATTACGACGCAGTCATCGCGCGGGCCGGCCCGTACGCAATATCGGTGAGACCGTGAGGACGTCCGAGCGGCCGTGTCACTTCAAAGGCATGTCAATTTCGGTCGGTCGTCGAACGGATCGCGTACGACGGTTTCCGCATCACTCGGAAATGCATTCGGCCGATGTATTCGCCGATGATGCCGAGCAATAGGAGCTGAACGCCCGAAAAGATGCTCAGCGCGGAGGCAAGGAACGGGAAGCCCGTCGTACTCTCGCCCGTGAGCACGAGCCGCCCGAGCACCCAAGCGAGGAGCACGACGCCGAACGCGGCGGTTGCCAAGCCGAGCAGGCTCGCGATCCGCAACGGAAACGTGCTGAAACCGGTGAAGACATCGAGCGCGAAGCGGACCAGGTGCCCCACGCCGTAATTGGAGTCGCCGGTTCGACGCGGAGCTTGCACGACTTCGATCGCCGTGAAGCGAGTCGTCCCCCACGAGAGCAGGACGTCGAGGTTGACCGAAGGTCCGACGGGACCATCGAACGCTCCGCGCAGCTCGGTCCTGAAGGCTCGGAACGAAGTGAAGGTGTGCACGCTGTTGTCTCCGACGGCCATCCGTACCGACCATCGGGCAAGGCGTCCGGCCAGCCTGCGCGAGAGGTTCTGCTGCACGGACGTCGGAACGCCGTATACGACGTCGACCTCGTCTGTCAGTGCCCCGAGCAGACGTGGGATCTCCTCGGGAGGATTCTGCAGGTCATCGTCCAGTGTGACCACTACGGAGTAATGCGCGGACCGAAGACCCGCCAGCAACGCGGCGTGCTGTCCGAAGTTGCGTAGCAATTTGATGCCGTGCACGTTTGCGTGCGTGGCCGCGAGCGCGCAGATGACCCGCCAGCTGTCGTCCGGGCTCGCGTCATCGACGAAGATGATCTCGAACGGCGAACCCCCGGCCCGAGCGACGGCGTCGAGGCGACGGTGGAGCTCCTCGAGCGTCGGCATCCCTCGGTATACGGGCACCACGATGCTGAGGCCCGGTGCGATGTCACCTTCAGACATCCGCGATGTCCATCGCCGTGTGCACTGCTTGCACGAACTGGTCGACGACGTGCTCGACGTCCGTCGGGGTCAGCGCGTTGTAGAAGGGCAGCCGGACGAGTCGTGAGCTGATGTCGTCGGTGACCGGACACTCCGCGGGCGCATCCGAGAACCGCGCGGCCGCGGGCGACGAATGCAGCGGCACGTAGTGGAACACGGCTTGCACCCCCGCACGCGTGAGCGACTCGAGGACAAGGTCACGAAGATGCCGTGAAGGGAGCAGGACGTAGAACATGTGGTACGCGGGTCGACGATCGTCGGGTACACGCATGCACCGAATACCGAGCTCGTCCTCGTACGGCTCGAGCAACGACGAATAATTGTCGAATATCGCCTGCCGCTTCTGGAGTACGACATCCTTCGCTTCGAGTTGGCCCAACAGAAAGGCTGCCAGCAGATCCGACATGCCGAACGACGAACCGGTATCGACCCAGGTGTACTGATCGACGTCGCCCCGAAGGAACGAACGGCGGTTCGTTCCCTTGTCGAGCAGGACGTGGGCCCTCTCGATGTCCTCATCCTCGTTCAACACGAGTGCGCCACCCTCACCGCAGACGAAGTTCTTGGTCTCGTGGAAACTGAGCGTCGCGAATCGGCCGAACGATCCGAGGGGACTCCCGCGATATGTGCCGAACAAGCCGTGTGCGTTGTCTTCGACGAGCACGGCCGGCGTGTCAGCCATCGCGGTTCGCACGCCGTCGATGTCGCAACCGATGCCGGCATAGTGAACGACGACCACCGCGCGTACGCGGTGATCCAACGCCGCGGCCAAGCGCTCTGGAT
>JALYLU010000130.1:6987-10081 GCA_030774075.1 Actinomycetota bacterium
GCTCTGGATCGACCCCGAGCGTCTCCGGCTCGATATCGACGAACCGGATGCGTGCTCCCGTCCGCGCGAATGCCAGCGCGGTCGATACAAACGTGAACGACGGAACGATCACGACGTCATCGGGTCCGAGATCGAGCATCAGCGCCGCGAGTTCCAGAGCGTCGGTACACGAAGACGTGAGCAACACATCCGACGCTGCGAGGGCACTCCGCAGGCATTCCTTGACGCGCGCGGAGAAAGGGCCGCTTGAGGCGATGTGTCCGGCTGCGACCGCAGCGAACATGTTGTCGAGCTCGGCACCCTCGAGCGACGGCCGGTTGAAGGGAATCACCGGATCACCCGGCTGCGATTTCGCGGGTCACGCCCACCATTCAAGGCCGATCAACCTTGTTCAGGCCACACGAGCGCTAGGTCGCGCCGAAGCCCAAAACCCAGCCGCTGAGGTTTGCGACGTACACGCGATTGGAGTCGATGGTCGGGACGGAGAACTTCGTCGCGGTCCCGATGGGAGCACTCCATTGCAGGATCGGTCGACCGCCGAGCGGAATAGGCCGGTAGGCGCGCAGTTCCGCGGGTTGCGTGCTCGGGTTAGGCGATCTCCAGATCGTCCATATGAGCGCGGAGCCTGCGGTCGTGCCGTTGGACGTGACAACCGGTGAGCCCGAGCCGAAGGGGAACAGGTCGCTGCTGGTCCCTACGAGGGCGATCGTCGGCTTTCCGTTGCTGTCGAGCTTGTATTTGTACACGAGCAAGTTGCCGCTGCTGACGGCCGGGCCGCCGCCCTTGGGGTTGGAGGTGACGACATAGAGGTAACCGCCTTGACCGGGCCAGACGCCGACCTTGCCCCACACGCCGCCGAGGCGGCCGATGCGCGCGACGACGGCGTCGGCGCCGCCCGGGCCTTGGCGGTAGCTGCCGAGGTTGTCGCGATTCAGCAGGTACGCGTAGCCGTCCTTGCCCTGCTCGAACATGAGGTGGGGGATCTGCGCCGTCCCGAAGTACGCGTTGGGGAGGCCGACGGGGCCGCCCGAGCTGAGATCGACGTTCCTCGCCGAGTCGGACGGCGCATTCCGTGGCGAGAAGAAGTCTTTCGCGCGCAGCGTCCCGTCGGGCTGGACGTCAACACGCGCGACCGCCATGCCGAGGTCGGCCGGCGGAGTCGACCCCAGTGTCGGTCGGGTCAGCACGAAGCCCTCATTCCCAGTCGAGATGAACAGACGGTTCAGGCCGTCCGACATGATCCCTGATCCCGACTGCCAGATACCCGCGCCGTCGGTGGTACTCGTCATTGCCGACCAGCGCGTGCGTAGTGTGCCGCCGGTCGTGACGCCGAAGATCCAGCCGGCGAACGGAGAGATGTCGCACAGGGACCCGAACGCCGCGTACACGACCCCGTTGTTGAGCAGCAGCCCGGGCCGCTGCAGCTGGTTGGTCGGCGCGAACGTCCGGTTCGGTGCGTTCTGCGCGGCACCGCGAAGCGCGACAGGGAAGCCCGCCCGCTCGGCCCCGGTCACGACGTCGAGCGCGTGCATCCACCATGCGGCCGGATCCGAGGTGCCGCTCGCATACGTCTTGTTCACCAGGTACACGGTGTGGGTCGCAGGGTCGATCACCGGTGTGGAGGTGACGCCGATCGTGGGGAGAAGGTCAGGGCATGGAATGTTGTTGGTCCACGGCACCCCGAGGTTGCGGGTCCATTTCTGCACTCCGGTGCCGGCCGCGAGCCCGTAGACGTTGTTCTTCTCCGTTGCCACGACCAACGTGCCGCTCGACGCGAGCGGCTGCGCGTACACCTGACCGTCGACGACGGCTGCGAACAATGGGTGGAAGGAGCTAGTCGTGACGGATGACGGAGCTAGCCCGGGCTGGTTCGGGTACCAGCCCGTCCGAAGGTTGCCCTGGTTGTTGGTCGTGACATCTGCAGGCGCGGGAGTCGCGGGCCCGAACATGACCGCGGCCGCGAGCATCATCGCGATCGCGGCCGTGAGAACGACAAGCAATCGCCATTGTTTCATGCAACCTCCCCCCGGCGGCGAGAGCATAAGCCGGGTCGGCGTGCTTGGGAAGGTCGGCCCGAGGCCTCAGAGACCCGTTCTTCGGAACCACCAGCCGAGGCCGCGGCGGCGGGCGGACCGGCGGATCCGGCGCTTCACGTAGCGCTCGCCGCCGTTCTGGCCGGTGAGCACCTCGAAGTCACGGGTCGTGCGCGACGCCTTGTAGAACCACGAAGACAGGGACGGCCGTCGAGCCACATCTTCGATTTTGACACGCCGCCGATACCCGAGGTGCCGGAACCCGAGGTGCCGGAACCCGAGGTCCGGAACCCGAGGTGCCAGAACGTTGTCGGAACCGTTCGAACCGCCACGCCGGGCCGGTCGCGAGGTCCGGGTTCCGGCCGCGGAGTACGACATCCCGCTTAGGGCGGAGCCTGCGCGAGCCGACAACCCAACCGGTGGGTTGTGCCCGACGACGGCCCGCACCACAACGTGACGCGGGGCGAGGGATCGCTGGTGAGACGCAGGCTGACGATCAGGACCAAGCTGGCGGCGACCATGGCCGTTCCGCTCGCGGCGTTGGCGAGCTTCGCCGCGCTCCAGGTGCGCGACGCGTACAACCGCTCCGAGCAGGTCAGGCTCCAGGCCGGGCTCGCAACATCGGCCACGGGCCCGGCGGGCGTACTCAATGCGCTCGAGAACGAGCGCGACTACGAGGCGTTGCGCGCGATCGGTGCGCAGAACCTCGTCGCCGAGGAGAACGCGAAGTTCTCGGCGCAAGTCACCGCGACGACCGACGTCGCACTGGGGAACTTCCGATTGCTGCTCGGCTCGGTCGGCGGCAACGCGGCGGGCAACTACCGGTCGACGCTGAAACAGGTGAGCACCCGGCTGGTACAGCTGCGTCAACTGGCCGAGGACGACGCGTCGAGGGCCGCATCGCCCGCGAAGGCGGCGCAGGCGAGCACGATCTTCGACCGCTACACGAGCTTGATCGGCACGCTGCTCGACGCCGATCAGCGTTCGGGCACAACCATTGGTGACGCGCGGCTTCGCAGCGGCGCCGAGCTGCTCAACGCGATCGCGCGTCAGGGTGCCAC
>JALYLU010000131.1 GCA_030774075.1 Actinomycetota bacterium
CGGAACGAGGCGCACGCCGGTCTCGGCCTCGACCCGGCTCTGAACCAGCCGCACGAGCGCGAGCACATCGTCGGCGCGGGCCCCCGGCGAGGCCGCGAAGAAGTTGGCGTGCTTCTCCGACACGACCACTCCGCCTATCCGGAGGCCCTTGAGGCCGCACGAGTCGATGAGCCGACCCGCGGCGTCGCCCGGCGGGTTGGTGAACACCGAGCCCGCGTTCTGCCCGCCCGGCTGGTGCCGGCGGCGCCAGCGGACGATCTCGTCGATCCGGCGGTCGCACACAACCGGATCGTCGTGGTGACCGGTGAACCCCGCGGCGACCACAAGGTCGCGGGGGCCGAGCGCCGAACGGCGGTAGCCGAGCCCGAGCTCGTCGACGCTCAGCTCGTGCGCACAGCCGTCGCGCAGATCGAGCACCCGCGCCCAGGCGACCACGTCCTCGGTCTGCGCGCCGTGACCACCCGCGTTCATGTGCAGTGCGCCGCCCACACTGCCCGGGATCCCGACGTAGAACTCGAGGCCACCGATCCCCGCCCGCGCGGCCTGACGCGCGAGCACTGGGAGAGCGGCCGCGCCGCCCGCCTCCACGCGCACCCCGGCCGGCTCGACGTCGATGCGTTCCAGCTCACCTCCGAGCACGATCGCGACGCCGGGAAAGCCGGCATCGGCGATCAGCAGATTCGAACCCCGGCCGATCAGCAGAACCGGGACCGTGGCGTGCGCGACGAGGACGGGCGCGACCTCCCGCAGGTCGTCTTCGCGATCGATCCGCACGAGCACGGCCAGCGGTCCGCCGCACCGATACGTCGTCAGGGGACCCGAGGGCGCGTCTCCCTCGACCCGACCGGCGAGACGAGCCTCGAGCTCGGCGGCGACGGTTCCGATCGTCACGTGCTCACACCGAGCCAGACGTCGGGCATGGTCGTGAGATCGCCGGCGCCGAGCGTCAGCACGAGGTCGCCGGCGCGCGCGTATCGCGCCGGAACCGGTACCAGGTCGGCGTGCCGCGGGAGATACGCAACCGGCAGCGCGGGATGGCGGTCGAGCACGGCTCGGAGGATCACCTGTCCGGAGACGCCGGGGATCGGCGTCTCCCCCGCGGGGTACACGTCGGTCAGCACCAGCGTGTCGGCATCGGTGAACGAGTCGGCGAACTGCGTCCCGATCGACGCCGTGCGCGTGTAGCGGTGCGGTTGGAACACGACGACGACCCGGCGCCAAGGACCCTGGCGCGCCGCGGCGATCGCGGACCCGACTTCGGTGGGGAGGTGCGCGTAATCGTCGATGAAGGTCACGCCGTCGCGTTCGCCGCGATATTGGAAGCGGCGCGCCACGCCGCCGAACGCCGCGAGCGCACGTGCGGTGGCCTCGATGTCGACGCCGAGCTCCAAGGCGATCGCGATCGCGCCGGCCGCGTTCGTCGAGGTCTTCACGCCCGCGGGAACCGCGATCGCGCTGCGTTCCCCGTCGTCGACGACCAACGTGAACCGGCAACCGCGCGCATCGACGACTTCGTCGACGATTCGATAGTCGGCGCCCGGCGAGAACCCGTAGGTGCGAATCGTCGGCCGGTCGACGGCGATGCGCGCGGCGACCGCGTCGTCGGCACAACAAACGATCGGCCCGTCCACCGATGCGACGAAGCGTTCGAACGCCCGCACGAGTGTGTCGAAGTTGCCGTAGTGATCGAGATGATCGGGCTCGATGCTCGTCACGAGCGCAGCCTGCGGTGACAGGTGAAGGAACGTGCCGTCGCTCTCGTCGGCTTCGACGACCAGCCACTCCCCTTCCCCGAAGGCGGCGTTGCTGCCGACCTCGTTCACCTCTCCGCCGATCACGAAGCTCGGCGACCAGCCCGCGCTCCGCAAGATGAGCGTGAGCATCGACGCGGTCGTCGTCTTGCCGTGCGACCCGGCGACCGCGACCGTTCTCCGAGTCGCAGCGAGCGCGGCGAGGGCAATCGACCGGTGCAGCACCGGAATCCCGCGCTCGGCCGCCGCCACGAGCTCCACGTTCGTGCGCGGGATCGCGGTCGAGTACACGACCGCGTCGGCATCGATCGGGACGTGCTCGGCTCGATTGCCGACGTGCACGTCGACGCCCGCCGCGGCGAGGCGCTCGAGAACGGCCGCGCTCTTGATGTCGGAGCCGCTGACCGCGTGGCCCATACGCGCCAGCACGAGCGCGATGGCACTCATGCCCGCGCCCGCGACGCCGACGACGTGCACCCGGCGTGGCCGCGACAGGTCGAGCAACGCCGGAACGGCCGCGTCATGCGTCACCGGCATGCTCCTCCACGAGATCGGAGAGGCGCTCGGCCGCGTCGCGCCGTCCGAGGCCGCGCGCCGCGAGACTCATCCGCTCCAGTCGATCGGTCGCTCCGAGGAGCTCCGACACGACCTTGTCGAGACGCGCCGGATCGCATTCGTCGTCGCGCAACATCACGGCCGCGCCGGCACGTTCGAGCGTCTGCGCGTTGCGGGTCTGGTGGTCGCTCGGCGCGCCGGGCAGCGGAACGAGCACCGCCGCCAACCCGACGGCCGTCAGCTCCGCAATCGTGCCCGCGCCCGCCCGGCACACGGCGAGCGCGGCCTGGCCGTAGAGGAGATCCATGCGCTCCTCGTAGCCGACGAGCTCGTACTTCAGCGCGTCCCCACTCCGACGGGCGGCGGCCAGCTCCGCCGCGCACGCATCGACATGGCGCGGCCCGCAGACGTGATGAACCGCGAGATCGCGGCGGGCGCGCCAGGCGTCGTAGCAACCCAGCGCGGCGCGGTTGATCGTGCGGGCGCCCTGCGCGCCGCCGAAGACCGCCAGCAGCGCCGGATCGCGTACCGGGCGCGGCGGCCTGTCGAGCTGCGCCAGCGCGGCCCGGACGGGATTGCCGGTGAGCGTCGCGTTCGGTAGCGGGGTGTCGGGCAAAGACACTGCCGGGCGCGCGCCGAGCCGCACGCCCAACCGGTTCGCGAGACCGGGTGCCGCATCCTGCTCGTGAACGACGACGGGGACGCGCAAGAGTCGCGCCGCGAACACGCACGGGAACGACGCGTAGCCACCGAAGCCGACGACGACACGCGGACGAACGCGGCGCACGATCGCGATCGCGCGGACCACTGCCAAGCACGCGCGCCAGATCGCCCCCACGTTCTGAAATGTCAATCGGCGCTGCAGCCCGCGGCCCGGGAGCAGGTCGATCTCGAAACCGGCCGCGGGCACCACCCTTCCCTCGATACCCCGCTTGCCGCCCACGAAGCGGACCGCGTGGCCGCGTCGCTCCAGCTCTTGCGCGACCGCGATCGCGGGGTAGGTGTGACCACCGGTGCCGCCGCCGGTGAGGAGCGCGAACACCGGTGAGCTCACGACGCGCGGGCGCGCACCCGGCGGGTCGGCGTTCGCGAGCGCCCTCGTGCGGGAGAAGGCACCGTCTGGCGCGCGATGTTCGCGACGACGCCGACGCCGAACATGGTGATCACGAGCGACGTTCCGCCGACCGAAAGGAACGGCAACGGCACACCCGAGACCGGCAACATCCCGATCACTGCGCCGATGTTGATTGCCGCCTGGCCGACGATCCAGGCGGTGACACCGGTTGCGATGAGCATGCCGAACCGGTCGGGCGCGCGCTGCGCGACGCGCAGACCCACGAGGCCCAGACCGACGAACAAACCGAGCACGAGCAGGCACCCGATGAAGCCCAGCTCCTCGCCGATGATCGCGAAGATGAAGTCGGTGTGCGCGTTCGGAAGGAAGAACCACTTCGCCCGCCCGGCGCCGAGTCCGACGCCGTTCAAGCCGCCGCTTCCGATCGCGATCAGCGAACGCCAGAGTTGGTAGCCGGTGTTCCCGACATCGTGACCCGGGTGCAGGAACGAGAACATGCGCGCGCGCCGGTACCCGGCAAGCAACGAGAGCACGACGCTGCCGCCGACACCGATGGCGATCATTTTGGCGAGGTGCTCGGCGCGCACGCCGCCGACGATCAGCAGCGCGCCCACGATCACCCCGAGCACGATCGTGGAAGCGAGATCCGGCTCCTTCATGACGAGGGCCGCGAACACGAGGAAGATCGCGATCACCGGCCGCCATGCGCGTGGGTCGTCGAGGCGGTCGGCGCGCTTGGTGAGCACTTCGGCCCCGCACACCAGCAGAGCGAGCTTGGCGATCTCACTGGGTTGCACCTGCAGCGGTCCGAAGACGAGCCAGCGTTGCGACCCCGACACCAGCTTTCCGCCCACAAGGACGAACGAGAGCGTTCCGACGGCGCAGACGAGCAGCCACGGCGCCGCCCGCCGCCAGCGCCGGTAATCGATCCGGGAGGCGACGAGGAACATGGCCAACCCGACCATCGCCCACAGGAGTTGACGGTTGAAGAAGTGCCACGACGAGCCGTAGTCGGAGAGCGCCGCCACCGAGGACGCGGAAAGGATCATGACGAGCCCGACGACGTTGAGCACGGTGACCGTCGCGCACAGCACGACATACGCGGGCGGTCGCGGCAACTGCTCGCGGCGCTCCAGCCGCGCGACAACGGTTCGACCGGCCCGCGCGAGCGGATTGCCGATGCCCCGAAGCCGGTTCAACGGCAGGCGCGGTGAAACTGCGGTCATCGCGACGTCGCCTCCTCCATCACCTGTACACGCACCTCACGCGCAAAGTCGTCACCGCGCGCGGCGTATCCCGCATAGGCATCGAATGACGCGCACGCAGGTGACAGCAACACGACGTCGCCGGGCTGGGCCAAACGGCGCGCGGCCCGGACAGCTCCGCGCATGTCCGCCACCGGTTCGACACGCGTCCGCGATCGCGCGAAGACCGCCGCGATCTCGGGTCCGGCCTCGCCGAAGGCGACCACGCCCCGCAGGTGAGAGGCCGCGCCGGCGAGCACCGACAGGTCGAGTCCCTTGTTGCGACCACCCGCGAGCAACACGACGGAATCGAACGAGGAGACCGCACGCCGGGCGGCGTCCGGATTGGTCGCCTTGGAATCGTCGTACCATCGCACCCCGTTAGCTTCGCCGACGAGAGCGACTCGGTGGGGCATGGTCGCGTAGGTACGGAGTGCAGCGACGATGCCATCGACGCTCGCGCCGACATCGAGCGCCGCCGCCGCGGCCGCGAGCGCGTTCGTTTGGTCGTGTGCAAGTGCCCGCAACATCACCGCGACCGGCGCGAGCGGCTGGCCGTCGGGGAAGACGAGATGGTCGTCGACCACGCGGAAGCAGCCAACAGCACCGGCGCGTGCGGAGACGCCGACCCGGCGCGCCGGCGCCTCCGCGGCAATCGCCGCGGCGCGCTCGTCGTCGGCGTCGAACACGAGCAGATCGTCGCCCTCTTGGCGCGCAACGATCCGCGCCTTCGCCTCCACGTAGTCGTCGAACGATCCGTGCCAGTCCAGATGGTCGGGCGTGATCGCGAGCAGGATCGCCACGCGGGGCTTGAACGCCTGTTGCGCGAACGCGAGTTGGAACGACGACACTTCGGCGACGATCACCTCCGCGTCGTCCGCGACCGCATCGATGAGCGGTCGCCCGATGTTCCCCGCCGCGATCGTCGCCACTCCGGACGCGTCGAGCATCGCGTCGACCATCGTCGTCACCGTGGTCTTGCCGTTCGTGCCCGTCACCGCGACGATCGGCGCCCGCGCGCGCTCGGCCGCGAGATCGACCTCGCTGCGGACGACGACGCCGCGCGCTTGCGCAGCTGCGATGGCGGGGTGCCCGGGCCGCACGAGGGGGCTCGGCACGACGAGCTCGACCCCGGCCACGAGCTCGCGGATGCGCGCGTCCGCGGGCGATTCGACGAGCTCGGCTCCGAGCGCGCGTACCGCCTCCACGCGTTCGCCGTACCGCCGCGTGCGCGACGGTGCGTCCTCGAGGATGATCACGTCCCAGTCCTCCGCCCGTAACGCACGCGCGACCGCGACGCCCGTCTCCGCGAGCCCGATGACGAGCGCCCGCCGGCGTTCGGTGCGACTCATCCCGGCGGCCGTGTCATCCGAGATTCAACCCGTGCTGGAGGAAATCGGCATAGAAGATGCCGATGCCGAGCGCGACGCAGATTCCGGCGAACAGCCAGAACCGGACGATGACCGTGAACTCCGACCAACCGCCGACTTCGAAATGATGATGGATGGGCGCCATGCGCAGGACCCGTTTGCGAAAGCCCCGGTACGAGACGATCTGCACGATGACCGAGAGCGTCTCGATGGCGGGGAGGCCGGCCAGGAGCGGTAATAGCAGATGGGTGCGCGTCAGCACGGCGAGGCCGGCCATGGCACCGCCGATCGCGAGCGAACCGGTATCGCCCATGAAGACGCGCGCAGGCGCGGCGTTCCACCAGAGGAAACCGGCGCAGGCACCGAACATCGCCGCCGCGACGATCGCCTGATCCAGCGCTTGGGCCGGGAGCACGCCGTAGATGTCGGGGTGACGAAACTCGGTGAACGCGATGATCGTGAACGCGGCAAATGTGAGCGCGGAGGAACCCGTCGCGAGACCGTCGAGGCCGTCGGTGAGGTTCACGGCGTTGGCGGTCGCGTACACGATGAGCACGACCCACAGCAACAGTCCCGTCTGGCCGAGATCGATGTCGAGGGGCTGGGTGAAAGAGAGGTGCGTGTCGGTGTGCACGAAATGCACGGCAAGCCAGGCGAAGGCCGACGCGACCACGAGGATGCCGAGCGTCTTGCCGCGCTTGCGCAACCCCAGGTTGCGACGAGCCCGCACGCCGAGATAATCGTCGACCCAACCCACGACGCCGAGCCCGACGATCAACGCGATCAACGCCCATCCCGGTGTCGCGAACGCGATGCTCCTCCGGCGGATGTGCGCGAACAGATAGCCGACGACGGTCGCGAGGACGATCGCGAGGCCGCCCATCGTCGGAGTGCCGGCCTTGGCGACGTGCGGATGCACGATCGGCCCGTCATCGCGTATCTGCTGGCCGATTCCCTTCATGCGAAGCCGTCGGATGAGGAGCGGGGTGAAGAACACGGTGACAACGAACGCCGCGCCCGCGGCCATGAGCATGGCGATCACGGGCGATCGCCTCCCGAACATTCGTGACGCGATCCGTCTCGCGACCCGCGCGCGCTCGCGAGAAGGCCGTCCGCAACCCGTTCGAGACCCAGCGCGCGACTTGCCTTCACGAGCACGGCATCGCCGCGGCGCACCAGCGGCGCGACGAACCGGACGGCTTCGGCCGCGTCGGCCACGACGTGGGCTTCGATACCGCCGGCCTCCGCGGCCCGCGCGATCGCCGCGCCGCCGGCACCGACACCGACGACGACGTCGAGCGCGAGGCCGGCCGTCCGCTCTCCAACTTCGCGGTGCGCATCGTCGTGGTCGACACCCAGCTCTCGCATGTCGCCGAGAACGGCGAACCGACGCGCACCGGAGGGAAGCTCCAGGTGCGCGAACGCGACCAACGCGGCCTCCATCGAAGAGGGGTTCGCGTTGTACGAATCGTTGAGAACGGTCACGCCCGATTCGGTCTCGAGCAACTCCATCCGCCACCGGCCCGGGGTCGCGTTCGCGAGCTCCAGCGCGATCTCGTCCAACGGCACCGAGAACACGCGGGAGGCGACCACGACCGCCATCGCGGCGTTGAGCGCGTGATGCGGGCCGTGCAACGGGACGGTGAACCGCTTCCCGTCGAGCACGAACGAAGGCCGCAGTAGCCCGTCGATCGACACCTCCGTGATCCGGTGGTCGGCGCCCGCGGTCTCGCCGACCGTCACGACGGTCGCGAGCGTCGTCGCGGTGAGTTGCGGAGTGGCGGGATCGTCCGCATTCAGTACTGCGGTGCCGGTTGCAGGGAGCGCCTCGAGCAGCTCGGCGAGCACTGCGATCACCCCGTCACGGCCACCGAGGTGCTCGCCGTGCGCGAGACCGGCGTTCGTGACGATCCCGGTGTCGGGTCGCGCGATCTCGCACAGCGCGGTGAGGTCGCCGGCGAACCGCTCGCCCATCTCGGTAACGACGACGCGCGCCGAATCCGGCGTGTTGCACAGCGTGATCGGCAGGCCGAACTCATTGTTGTACGACTCCGCGTTCGCGTGGCAACCGCGCGACGCGAGCGCCGCGGCGAGCAGGTCCTTGGTCGATGTCTTCCCCGTCGAGCCGCCGACCGCGACGACGTGCAGCTCGGGGCGGTCGAGTCGCAGGGAGCGCGCGATCTCTTGGAGCGCACCCAGCGTGTCGCCGACGTGAACGAGTGCCCGACCGCGCCCGAGCTGCGACACCCCGGCGAAGTCGTCGTCGACGAGCGCGATACGTGCGCCTGCGTCGAACGCGCCCGCGACGAAGTCGTGGCCGTCGCGCGCGCCTTGCAGCGCCACGAAACAGGCACCGTCGCCGAGTACGCGCGAGTCGAACGCCCAGGCATCAACTGTCGCATCCTGGTCGCCGACGACGCGGCCCCCGGCCCGCCGCGCGATCTCATGCGCGCTGAGCCGCGTCACGAGCACGCCTCCAGCTCCTCGGCCGCGACCACGCGGTCGTCGAACGGCGTCGTGACGCCGTCGAACGTCTGGCCGGTCTCGTGACCCTTCCCCGCGATCACCACGACGTCGCCGGCCCCCGCCACGCGCAGCGCGGCCCTGATCGCGGCGCGCCGGTCGAGCTCGACCGTCGGTGCTTCGCGGTCGGGTGGCACGCCTTCGAGCACGTCACGCGCAATCGCGCTCGGATCCTCGGAACGCGCGTTGTCAGAGGTCAGGATCGCGACGTCGGCAAGGCGTGTGGCGACCGCACCCATCAACGGGCGCTTCGAGCGATCCCGATCGCCTCCGCACCCGAACACGACCACGAGCTTGCCGCCGTCGACCAGTGATCGGGCAGCACCAAGCACCGACGCCAGCGCGTCGGGCGTGTGCGCGTAGTCGACGAGCACGGCGAAGTCGCGACCGCTCCCGACGCGCTCGAACCGCCCCGGCACCCGGACCGGCGCACCGAGCCCGGCGAGCACGGCCTCGAACGAGAATCCGACGACGAGCGCGGTCGCGGCCGCGGCCAGCGCGTTCGCGACGTTGAAACGTCCGACGAGCGGGCTTCGGACGACGCCGTGGTGATCATTGCGGGCATCGACGAGATCGAACAACGTCTCGTCTCGTCGCAGCAGTACGTCGCGCGCGTACACGTCGGCGTTCGCATCGTCGATCGAGTACGTGCAGACCTGCAGGCCCTGAGCACTCGCGCGGTCGCGCAATGCAGCGCCGAAGGAATCATCGAGGTTGATCGCGGCACGCGACGAGAAGCGCGAGTCGAACAGCGAGGCCTTGGCTTCGAAGTACGCCTCGACGGTCGGGTGATAGTCGAGGTGCTCGTGAGTGAGATTCGTGAAGGCCACTGCCGCAAAGCGCGAGCCGTCGACCCGATGCTGGTCGAGCGCATGTGACGACACCTCCATGGCCACCGTGTCGACGGCGTGATCGCGCATCCGTGCCAGCAGGTCCTGGAGATCGGTCGCCTCCGGAGTGGTGTGACGGAGCGGGACGACCACGCCGTCGATCCGGGCCTCGATGGTCCCGATCACACCCGCCCGGTCGCCGTTCGCTCGCGCGATCGACTCGAGCAGGTAGGTCGTGCTGGTCTTCCCGTTCGTCCCCGTGACACCCAGTACCCGCAGCGCCCGCGAAGGATTTCCGTGAAAGCGCGCGCACAACGGACCGAGCACCCGGCGGACCGAGTCGACCCGCGCCTGCGGTGCCGCGAGCGGAAGCATTCGCTCGACGAGCAATGCGACCGCGCCGGCGCGCAATGCCTCCGGCGCATGGTGGTGACCGTCACTGCGAGCACCCGGGATGCAGCAGAACAACGCACCCGGGGTCACCTCCCGGCTGTCGTGCACGATCGAACCAACGTGGATGTCGGTGTCGCCTCGGACCTCGAGGAGGTGGTCGCGCAGCTCGAGATCATCGAGGAGGGCGTGCAGCAGCACGGTCTTCCTAGGTGTGCTTGGATGGGTCGGGAGGCAGGCTATCGGCGGTCGTTCCGGCTCCCGCCGTCGATCCGGCCGGCACGGCGGTCACACCGCCCGCAACGGCGGCGGGCTTCGCGGCGACTGCACCCTGA
>JALYLU010000132.1:0-9300 GCA_030774075.1 Actinomycetota bacterium
CCCTCGACTCGGTGCGTATCGCCCGCGAAACCCAGGCCGACGCCGGCGTCCCCGTCGCGTTCAAACGTGCGGGTGACGAGCGCGGTCCTGACGAGGTGACTGAGCTGTTGGGCCTGTGGCACAAGGCTCGCCGGTCGATCAACAAGTCGCGCCAGCACCTGTTGAACGAGAGCGAAGCACTCCTCGGTGAGCTCCCCGAAGCGATTCGTGACGCGTTGCCTGACACTGCCGATGTCCGGTCCCGGCTACGCGCGATCGCTCGTCGCGACCAGACGATCAGCCATGACGCGCCGACGATGCTGCGTTTGCGGTTCCTCGACCAGACCGCCACCGCAGTTGCCGACCTCGATGCCCGCGATCGCGAAGCCGCGCGTGAGCTCGGCGTGCTCAATCGGCGGGCCGGCACCACGCTCACCGAGCTGTGCGGCATCGCGGAACGGTCAGCCGCGGAGCTGCTCGTCGAGGTCGGCGACCCGCGTCGCTTCACCGGCGAGGGCGGCTTCGCACGGTTCAACGGCACCGCGCCACTTCCGGCGTCGTCAGCTGAAGGCAAAGGTGAACCAGTCCGGCATCGCCTCAACCCGGGCGGCAACCGGCGCGTGAACGCCGTGTTGCATCGCATGGCCGTGACCCAGCTTCGCTGCGAACCGCGCGCTCGACAGATCTACGACGACGCACGCAAACACGGGCACACGAAGAGGGAAGCCATGCGGATCCTGAAACGCCAGCTGAGCAACCTCGTCTACCGCCAGATGATCCGCGACCAACGCCGCCAACGCCACGAAACAAGCGAACAACGCGACGCTGCTTGACATAGGAGCTTCTGCGCCGATCTTGGAGACCGTTTCGCCGAGTCGACGAACGAGCGCGGGAGGCGCGTCGCATCGACGCCGTGAGTTCGGACTGAGCACTGGTTTCGTGACGCGTTTCGGTCGTCGCGCGCGCATATCGAAGGCATGAGGACGAACAATGACGGACAACAGCTGTTGCTCACGATTCCGCAGGCGGCGCATCGGCTCGGGGTCGGGCGCAGCACGGTGTACGAGCTGACGGCGAGAGGCGAACTCGAGGTCGTGCACATCGGCCGCTGCGCGCGCATCCCGATCGCATCGGTCGACGTCTTCGTCGAGCGCATCCGCGATCAATCGGTGACCAAACGGTGACCACCGAGCCGTTTTCGACGCCGACGAGACCCGCCGCGATGACGTTTCCGCTGGTACGGTGCGTGGGCCCGGCTGGGATCGAACCAGCGACCGAGGGATTATGAGTCCGGCCACAACCGTCGACCCAGTCCACGTGGTGACGTCACGCCAGGTCATCACGTCCATCCCTTCCACGCCGTCCATCACGAACACGCCGTGCCATGCGGTTTGATGGGCAACGTGATGGGCAGCTCCGCACCGAAACGACCATCGCGAGCCGTCCACGCCCACGCCGAATCCGTGTCGTTCGTCCATGCCGCGCGTCCGCGTCTGCGCCTCGGCGCGCAGCAGCGCGCGGGGCAACATCGCGAACCAGGCCACGCCGCGCACGCTCGGGAGGCAAGGCCGAGCGGCAATGTGTGCACTCGAAGGTCTCGATGAGACGCGCGCTCGCCTCTGCACGGGTCGACAGCAACGACACCCGACATCCCCAGACGTACGACGAAGGATCTGAGCAGGGCGCCGCGGTCCGCGACGTCTCGATCAAGTTCGTGAGCGCAAATCGTTATGCGGCATCACGCGAGTTCGCTCGAGACTTCCCGGTCTGGGGTGTCCCCTACCGGCACGTTGGGGATGGCCTACGGGCGTTAGGCGGCGCGCGTTCTGGGGCACACTTTGTCCGTCGGCGTGAACGCACCGTCGCTGATGTTCCTCGGGGTCGTCGCTGGTTCTGATTCAGTCGCGCGAGTCGGTTGTCTTGTCGGCGAGTGCCGACTGCAGTAGGCCGCGAGCCGACCAGCGCATGAGCTCTCGTGCGTCGTCGCGCGACTGCCCGGCGACATCGGTGAGCCATACGAACGCTTCGATCCCCGTTGCGCTTCGTATCGCGAGGGTGAGGCGGTGGATCTCGGCTTCCGACATCTCCTCGCGGAGCGGCGCGAGTGCTTCCTCGATCCACTTGATCCCGCGGCCTTGCCGTAGCGGCAGTTGTGAGCGTTCGACCGGGTCGGCTTCGAGCGAGAGTCGAAGCATCGTGCGCTGTTGCGCCTCGTTCTCGACGGTCGAGCGAGTGAACGCGTCGATGACGAGGTCGAGTCGAGTCGCCGCGTCCTCTGGTGCGTTGTCGGGCAGCAGGGAAGTGGCTCCCGTCTCGGGGTGGGCGGCGACCAGCAGCGCGCGTTGGTTCGAGAAGTACCGGTACGCGGTGGTGCGAGAGATCGACGCCGCCTCCGCGGCCCCTTCGACTGTGGGCGTCTCGCCGTTCGAGACCAGGTCGCGGGCCGCGGCGATGAGCGCGTCGCGAGTGCGGTGCTTCTGGTCGACGCGGCCACTGAGCTCATATGGGATTGACATTCTCATGATGGTACCGTACATTCGTCATGGGATATGAGTCCCACGAAACAGAGAGTAGGCGATACGCCAATGAACGCACGAGTTCCGATCATCCGGGCCAAGGGCGAAGGCGACAAGCGGTCGTTCCTCGGAGGTGGCCTCCATACGTGGAAGCTCACGACAGAAGACACCGACGGCGCGTTCTTCATGTTCGAAGACGTCATGGGACAGGGCAAGTGCACCCCACTCCATCGCCATCCCGAAGCCGACGAGACGGTCTACATCCTCGAGGGCGAGATCCTCGTCAACGCCGACGGCCACGAGAGCCGAGTCGGAGCCGGCGGCATGACGTTCACACCAAAAGGCGTACCGCACGCCTTTCTCGTGGTCTCCGACAGCGCCCGCGTGCTCACCCTCCAGACACCCGGGATCGGCCAGGCGTTCTACCGCGGCGCCAGCGAGCCGGCGACCGACGACACGTCCGAAACGTCCGAGACGGTTGACATCGCGCGCATCCAAGCGTCGGCGAAAGCGAACCCGCGCGGCATAGAGCTCCTCGGGCCACCGCCCTTCGAGACCGTTAAAACCGGCTGACGTCGCAGACCAGAACGAAGCTGTGCGTTCGGCTCTCGCCAGGGACGAGCGCGCGTCGCGCGACCTGGTTCCACGCGAGCCGACACGTCAGCACTGCAGCTTTGTCGAACAGGTCGGGGTAGAAGTCTTCGTCGCCGAAGCCGGCCTGTGGTGCGTGCAACGCGGAGTCCGCGAGATCGACGCGCGCGGCCTTGACCAACACGGTTGCTTCGAGGCCGGTGACTTGCTCCGCGAGCCAGAAGTATTCAGCGAGCGAGATGTAGCGCGTCACTTGGCCAGTCGCTCGAGCAGCTCCTTGTCACGCGCGAGTAACTGGCGGGCCCGCTTGGTGAAGTCCTTGTCGGCGCGCACGCGCTCGACCTCCGCGGCGAGGGAGTCGACGATCAACGCGTTGAGGCTTTTCCCTCGCACCCGTGCGACCGCCTCGGCTTGGTCGGCGAGCTCCTCGGGGAGGCGAACCGTCGTCTGCTTCGTCATGAGGTCATGATATCACGACATCAAGAGGCTTCTCGAGGATCCGATTCCATCCGGCGAAGACAACTCTCACCGCGGAGCTCGAGCACATCGGCCGTTTGGTCACCTCCACGATCATCGCGGGGCCGGGCCCACGTTGCTCCGCGGGCTCCGGCCCTTGACCGACCCGAATGAGAGCCGAGTTCCTGCGTCGTCCCGATCAGGAGCCGTGAGCTCGATGGCACACTGATGGCACACGACAATGCAAAACGCCGACCGCCTGCGACAAACGGTGAAAACCGCTTCCGCAGGTCAGCCGGCATTTTCGCGGGCTACTGCTGGTCAGCAAACGCTCCGGATCAAATGTCGTAGTAGAGGTAAAACTCCCATGGATGCGGTCGGAGCTGCACCGGGTCGATCTCGCGTTCCTTCTTGTAGGTGACCCAGGTGTCGATCACGTCGGGTGTGAAGACGTCGCCCTGGAGCAGGAACTCGTGGTCGGCTTCGAGCGCGGCGAGGGACTCGTTCAGCGATCCGGGTACCTGAGGAATCTTGGCGAGCTCTTCGGGCGGGAGGTCGTAAAGGTCACGGTCGACGGGCGCCAGCGGTTCGGTACGGCTCTGGACGCCGTCGAGGCCGGCCATGAGCATCGCCGAGAACGCGAGGTACGGGTTGCACGACGGGTCGGGGCAACGGAACTCGAGTCGCTTGGCCTTCGGGCTCTTCGAGTACAGCGGGATGCGCACCGACGCGGAACGGTTGCGCTGCGAGTACACGAGGTTGACCGGGGCCTCGTAACCGGGCACGAGCCGCTTGTACGAATTGGTAGTCGGGTTCGAGAACGCACAGATTGCCGGCGCGTGCTTCAACAGCCCGCCGATATACCAACGCGCCATGTCGGACAGGCCGGCGTACCCGTTCTCGTCGAAGAAGAGTGGCTGGCCGTCCTTCCACAGCGACTGGTGCACGTGCATGCCAGAGCCGTTGTCCTGGAAGAGCGGCTTGGGCATAAACGTGACCGAGTAGCCGGCTGCCCGTGCCACGCTCTTCACCACGTACTTGTACAACATGAGCTTGTCGGCCATCACGGCCAGCGTGTCGAAACGCATGTCGATCTCGGCTTGGCCCGCGGTCCCCACCTCGTGGTGCTGCACCTCGATCGCGATGCCGACCGCCTCCAGCTGGCGAACCATCTCGGAACGCAGGTCCTGGAACTGGTCCATCGGCGGTACGGGGAAGTAACCCTCCTTGTACCGTGGCTTGTACGCGAGGTTCGGCGAACCATTGAGCTCGCGCTCGCGACCTGAATTCCACACACCCTCGACTGAGTCGAGGAAGTAATATCCGCAGAACTGGTTCTGATCGAAGCGAACCGAATCGAAGATGTAGAACTCGGCCTCAGGTCCGAAATACGCAGTGTCTGCGAGGCCGGTCGACTTCAGATAGGCCTCGGCCTTGTCCACGATGTAACGCGGGTCACGCGTGTACGACTCACCGGTGAGTGGATCGCGGACGTGACAGTTGATGTTCAACGTCGTGTGCTGACGGAACGGATCGAGCAGCGCAGTGTTCGGGTCGGGGATCAAGAGCATGTCCGACTCCTGGATCTCCTGAAATCCGCGGATCGACGAACCGTCGAAACCGAGGCCGTCGTCGAACACATCTTCGGTGAGCTCGTGCGCCGGAACCGAGAAGTGCTGCATCAATCCCGGCAGGTCACAGAACCGAACATCGACGATCTCGACCTTGCTGTCCTTGACAAGCGCCAGTACGTCGCTCGGAGTGCGCTGCTCCACTGGCCGACCCTTTCGTCGATACGAATGCGAGCGTTGCAGGCCGCCCGTGCACGCGCGCGGCCGAGCCAGCTCGGCGGGAAGGTTGGCCGGGACCAGTTACCCGACCGTTGCCTTGATGTGAACCCTCTGTTACCCCAGTCGGCGGCGAGCGGTCAATCCAGGTGGTGTCGATGGCTCACCGGCAGGCGCTGGCGGGCCGCGCTGTGCTACGTCGGCATTCGCCGTAACGACGTGCAGCGACCCGGATGCTGCAGCAGGCTCGTGCTGGCCAACCGCTGAGCGCTACATATGGCGCCGGCCTGTCGCCTTCGGTGCGTCGGCACCCGGCGCAAACTCTGTCCGCTTGCTGAACAACGGCCCCATTCTTAGGGCAGTGGGTCCAGTCTGACGTTCGGGCTGGTGCTCGACCTTCCGTGCGCCACCCCGTAGCGTCCCCCGATGGCTACCGGGAGCGTTGCGGCGGATGGGCGAGGTCGTTATCGCTCTCGCCGTCAGCGCCGTCGCGACGCTTCCCGATCAGCGTGCGTACATCGCTTGACGCTACGGCAGACTCGCCGACGATAGATACCGCGAGATACCGCGCTCTCGCGAATGCGGTGGGTCTGCGTTCGGATCTACGGGAGGGGAGAAACCATGGCACGGCGTGGCTTCTTCGCAGAGCTCCAGCATCAGAACCAACTGGCCGAGAAGCGACGGCAGCAGGCGGCGTGGCAGGCCAACCGACAGCACACGGCTGCGATTCGTGCCGCAGAGCAGGCGCAGAGGCAAGCGGAGCGAGCCCGGAGCGAGGCGGTACGCGCGAGCGTCGCCGACCGGGGGCGGGCGGAGCGGGAGGCTCAGCGTCTCCACGAGGAAGCCATGCACGCAGAGGCAACATCCCGGAATGCTCACCTCGCGAAGCAGTACGAGGAGATCGATTCCATCCTGAGCGTGACGCTCGGCGTCGACGATTTCGTGGATCTTGAGGACCTCAGAACGGTTGCCAAGCATCCGCCATTCGACATGTCTGACCTCGAGCAGGAGATACCTGCGCCACCACGTCTAGTGGCTCCGCCCAAACCGATGTATGTGGAGCCACAGCACACGACGAAGGGACTTGGCGGGCTCTTTGGTGGCACGAAGCATCACGCCGAGCAGGTCGCGCAAGCTCAAGCGGACTTCGCGGAGAAGCATGCCGCATGGCAGGCAGCAGTGAATCAACTACCGGCCGCGCAACTGAAAGAGATGCAAGAACATCAAACCCGTGAGCAGCATCGCCTTGAGACGCTGAATCACGCCAGACAGGCCTACGAGGCCGAGTGTCAACAGCGCGCGGCGGAAGCGCAGGACGCCAATCGTGAACTCGATAAGTTGATCTCCGGCCTCGCAGCCAACGCCGAGGAGGCCGTGCAAGAATACGTCTCGATTGTCCTCAGTCACTCCGTGTACCCGGAGTGTTTCCCGGTGTCGCACGAGTTCGAGTTTGACTCCGACACGCGGGAGTTGTCCCTGACCGTGACGGTTCCGACGCCCGCGGACGTTCCGAGCGTGAAGGAGTACAACTACACGAAGGCGAAGGATGAGATCACGGCGACAACACTGAGCAAGAAGGAACGCAAAGAACGCTACGCTAGGGCTGTCTGGCGAGTGGCGCTGCGGACAATGCATGAGGTGTTCGAAGCCGACCGCGACGAGCGCATCCAAACCATCGCTCTGAGCGTCGGCGTCGACGGCGTTGACGCCGACACGGGACGACCCAAACACATCTCACTCGTGGCGGCTGCGTCGGACCGGGCTTCGTTTGCGACCGTCGACCTCGCGAACGTCGCGCCACTCGCCGCCCTGCAACATCTAAAGGCGCCGGTCTCCAAGAACCCGTTCCAACTGCTTGAGATCGACACATCAAAGGCCGTCCGGGGTTCGTAATCGTCGAGGGCTGCGTCTTCAACTCGCCGCGTGTGGGCTCGACGCGGCTCAATGGGCCGCGCGATCGTTCGGCGCGAGCTGCTCACCTGGGGGCTGAGCGCCGCGGCGCGCGCCGTGCGCGGCGCAAGACGTCGACTTCCGCGTGAGGCTCGAAGCGGGTCAGAGGGGAAAGGCTTCCCGTTCCCCTCTCGGTGTCGGCCTTCCCCTCTCCGACGCTCAAGCGGCCACTCTTTCGGTGTCCTCCGCGACTGCGGTCGCTTCATACCGCGCCCCGTCCGGGACCAGCCGAATCCAGTCGCGTCCGAGCAAAAGTCCGAGCACGCGGTCGAACATTCCGTGCCGTTCGCTCGACACCAGCCGGTGACGCATCTCCGTCTTCGTAACGGTCTCCTGTGTTCGAGCCCAGCGCGCAATCGCGACCGCCTTGCGTTCGATCGTCTCTAGCTCGTCCCTGTTCGGCCGCGGCGGCCCGTCGTTTCGTGCGTGCGGTCACCCGGTCCTCGTCGAGCGCATCGTGCGCAGCGATGCGTTGCTCGACCCACGAACGCACACGGACCGACGTGTCGACGACGACGCCCGCGAGCTGCCAGTCCTCGGGACTGATGTCGAGACGTCCCTCGACCAACGCGAGCACGCCCGCAACTTTCAGTTGCAGGAGATCGCGATGACTGTCGAGCGGGCCGAGCACGACCGCGCCGGACGTGATCGCATGTCGTCGGGTCTGGATCTCGCGTGTGATCGCAGCGTCGAGTCCGAGCGCGTAGCGCACCTCGACGCTGGCCCGCGCCGATCGCGCGCGCGACGTCGGATGCGTTGGCGATGCCGCCCGCGATTACTACGGGAATCGACACCTTCGCGAGGACCGCTTGCAACAGCGCGTCGCGCCCGGCAGTACCTCGAACGTGTCCTCCCGCCCCGATCCCTTGCGCCACGACGAAGTCGCAACCGGCGTCTTGGGCCGCGACCGCATCCGCCACCGACCCGACCTGCCACGCAATCAGTGCCTTCCCCGAGGGGCGGGCACGATCTACGAGCGACGCATCCGGCGCAGTCCAGAAGATCTCGACTACGCGCAACCGGTCGGCGGCGCGCTCGAAGGTGGCGAGATCGTCGCTCATCCAATGGCCGAAGAACCCCATCCCAACGCTGCCACCTGCCGCGAGGTCCAGGGCTCGCCGCATCCGGTCCTCGGACGATTCCAGGGCGAACTCGCATAACATGCCGAGCGCTCCGGCGTGCGCAACGGTGCCGGCCAACTCGGGCACCGCTACGCCGCCCATCGCCGCCTGCTGTAACGGATGGGAACATCCGACAAGGCGAGTGAACGCAGTCTCCATTGGCCCAGCCAACCAACCGTACGCACGACGCGCAAGACCCCCCTCAAACGCGTCATCTCACCGCACGGAACGGTGGCGTTGCCGTCGGCGAATCCCCCGCAGTTGAGCTATTCGGCCCGCAGTGCGGCGGCAATTCTCTCGCGGCTTGCGTGGCGCGCCGGCCACCACGCCAGCGCAGTCGTCCAGACGACCGCAACGGGCACTGCGGCCGCGATGACGAGCCACGGCGTCGAGGGACCGTCGAGAGCGCCGACGTCGTTGGTCAGGAGTCGCCACAGCGCGCGTCCGGCGACGAGACCGATCGGCAGACCGACCGCGACGGCCGCGAGGCCGAGTGCGATTGCTTGCACGACGACGGCGGCGCGTACCTGTGTGGGCCGGAAGCCGAGCGTTCGCAATACGCCGATGTGCGCCCGCCGGCGCGTGACGGTGGCGACGAGCGCGTTGGCGAGCGCGATCGTGCCGAGCAGAGCGAAGAACACGGCGAGCGCAATCGCGACGGTGCGCGTCTCCGACAGTTTCCGGACGACACCGGGAACTTGGGGGTCGGTGAACGGGTTGAACTCGAGCCCGTAGTCCCTGGCGAGCCCGGTCTCGATCGTGCGCACGTCGCTGTGGGCGGGGTAGCGCAGCACGATCGACTGCGTCGGTTCGTCCTGCCCGTGCGCGACGAGACCCGCGGGCGTGAAGGCGGTGCCCGTGTCGACGACGCGTGTCTCCGTCGGCGGGAACACGACGGTG
>JALYLU010000132.1:9310-9999 GCA_030774075.1 Actinomycetota bacterium
CCATGAGCGCCTCGGTCGTGGTGCTGCCACGCCGCGCGATGTTGACGAGTCCGCCGATGTGCGTCTTCGCGCGCGCAAGGGTCGCCTCGCCGAGCGCGACCTCGTCGCGGCTCGTGGGAAGCCGGCCCCGGCGTAGCGTCAGCGCCATGTCGCCCTTGAGTGCGGTGAGCGCGTACCCGCTGGTGTCGGATGACCCGTCGACGAGCACTGATCCGGTGTCGAAGCGGCCGACCGCGTCGACCCGCGGGTCGCTGATCAGGCGCTTCATGACGGATGCGGTCGTCGCCTTGCCGAAGTAGTCGGGCTCACTCGACCAGTTCCATCCCCAGCGCGCCGGCTGGTGCGCGAGCCGCGTGTAGCTCGTGCTCAGGACCGCGGTCGTCGCGATACCGGCCACTGCGACGGCGAGGCCCGCGAAGGCCGTGCGGACGGGAAGTGTGCGCATTCCGACCTTGCGTTCGGCCGCGAACCGCACGCCCGTCTCGACAACGGGCGGCATGCCCACACCCGTCACGGCACGCACGCTCGCCGACGCGCGCCGCGCCGAGACGCCTTCAGTGCGCGCGCCGCCGGTGCGGCGGGCGGCGACGAACGCGAAGGCGCTGAGCAGCGCGACGACGACGACCGCGCACGCCAGTAGGACGAGCGGGTCGACCCACACGCCCGGGTGGACCTCGGCGCGCCCGGCC
>JALYLU010000133.1 GCA_030774075.1 Actinomycetota bacterium
AGCCCATCGTGACCACCGCCACCATCCATCACACCGTCGTTCGCAGCGCCGTCATCGTTGTCGTCGCGGATCAGCTGACCAAGCTCGCCGGGACACTCGACCTCGGTGGCGTGTTCTTGCCGGTCCACAATCCCGACTACAGCCTCGGGGTCATCGCCGCACCGACAGTTGCGCTGATCGCCCTGTCCGCAATCACGCTGATCGCGGCCGCGCGCTACGGCATCGGCCTCGCCCGTGCCCGCCGCATCCCGGCCTGGGTCCCGGGCGTGATCATCGGCGGCGCAGCCTCGAACCTCGCAGATCGCCTCGCGTTCGGCGCAGTTCGCGACTTCATCCCAACACCACTCGTGATCTTCAACATCGCCGACGTCGCCGTCCTCTACGGCGTCATCGCGTTCGCATGGTCGATGACACGAACCCCGCTCACCCCCGCGCGAGTTGACGGATCATGATGCCGTTCACCGGCGCGCGTGCCACACGGCGCGGGATCTTCGACGCTGCAGCGGGGCCCATGGCGTCCCTTTCCCGATCCACGAAGACCTCCCAAAGGAGCGCCCGTCGAACGAAATCTCACGAAATCAGTCGTGCCTGCCGGTGACGCGTTCTCCCGGCCTGGTCCTCTCCTTTCGTGTGTGTCGCCGCGCACCTGCGCCGCGTGATAGCGGCCACAGACCAACCGACCCATCGGGCGCAGCATGTCCTCGAGCTCCCGACCGTCGGGGCACGAACGGAAGGTGACATCACATCATGAACGGTTTCACGAACACCGGAAGAGTCGGATCCGCTACGCGGCTCGCTCGAAGGACCGTCCTCTCGCTGTTGGCGCTGATGATGTTCGCCGCGACGCCGGCGCTGCTGGCGGCGAGCGCGACTCCGGCGGGTGCGTTGAGCGATGAATCCTGGGCCCAGGTGGGGACCACCGGCACCGTCCACTACATCGCACCGTATTGCACAGCCAGCGGGTTAGGCACCGACTACAGCGATTTATCCGGTGGTGGCCGCATTTGCTACTACGGCAATGCCAGCGTCTGGCAGAGCCCCGCCGTCGACTACGTCTACAAGGACGTGTACGTCTACGCAAACGGCGTCCTGATCATCGCCGGCCGGTTCCGGACGCAGTGCTTCGCCGGCGCGAATTTGTGCGGCACCGGATACCCGGGGACGACGTGGTATCAGGTGACTTCCACCGGTAACGCCTTTGTGCCACAGAGCTTCTCTACCGGTGGGAGGAAAGGCGTGCCCTACTGCTTCGTGACGACGGTGTGGTTCAAAGAAGGCGGCCGCTGGCTCTCGAATACGTTGACCACGCACGTTCAGTGGTGAGCTTCATCGAATGCTCCGCGGCGTGTCGCAGCCGCGGAGCATTCGCGCGTCCGGCCCCGTCTGCGTCTGAACGTCTGAAGGATGTCGAAAGGAGGAGCAGCGTGACTCGAGGTCTGACGAAACACGGCGTGCATGCGCTGCACGCCGCGTTGGTCCGACATGTGGAGCGAGACGACATGCCCGGAGTCGTGGCACTGGTGGCGCGCGGTGACGACATGCACGTCGAGGCGATCGGGCACAAGGACTTCGGAGACGCCGACCCGATCGGGCGCGACGCGATCTTCCGCATCGCTTCGATCACCAAGCCGATCGCGGGCGCCGCGGCGATGTTGCTGATCGAAGACGGTCGGATGGCCCTCGACGACCCGGTCGGAGGATGGCTTCCCGAGCTCGCGAACCCTCGGGTCCTTCGCACGCTGGAGTCCGACGTCGACGACACCGTGCCGGCCGTGCGGCCCATCACGGTCGGGGATGTGCTGTCGTTCCACCTCGGTCAGGGCTCGGTCATGGCGCCGCCCGCCACCTACCCGGTGCAACAGGTCGAGGACGAGCTGGGCCTCAAGACGTACACGCCGCCGTGGCCGCCGCCCGACCTCACGCCCGACGAATGGATCGCCGCCCTCGGCCGGCTGCCACTGCTCCACCAGCCCGGTGCGGGATGGCGCTACAACACCGGCGCGTCGGTGGCGGGCGTGCTCATCGAACGGGTCGCCGGCGCACCCATCGCCGACGTGCTGCACGAGCGCGTTTTCGAGCCGCTCGGCATGAGCGACACCGGCTTCTACGTCCCCGCGGAGAAGCTCGACCGCTTCACGACGCAGTACGCCCCCGACCCCGAGACCGGTGAGCTGCGCGTGCTCGACCGGCCCGACGGATGGTGGTCGACGCCGCCGAAGATGCCCGACTGCAGCGGCCGGTTGGTGTCGACCGTGGATGACCTCTGGGCGTTCGCCTCCATGTTGGCCGCCGACGGCGGAGGCCTGCTGTCGCCCGAGTCGGTGCGGGCGATGACCGTCGACCGTATGACCGCCGACGAGCGGGCCGACAACTCGGTGTTCGTTGGCGATCACAGCGGGTGGGGGCTGATGATGTCGGTGCCGGCGGGCGACGGATCGACAGGCGTGCCCGGGGGGTTCGGCTGGGAAGGGGGCCTGGGCACGAGCTGGCGTACCGATCCCGCGGTTGGCCTCACCGGGATCCTGTTGACGCAGCGGGCGGTGACATCGCCGGAGCCCCCCGAGGTGGTCACCGACTTCTGGACCGCGGCCTACGCCGCGATGGACGCGTAACCGGTCGCCGCGAGGGCGTCAGGGAATTGGCTGTGCCGCGGGCGCGATCCGTGCGACTGGGTGCCGGGGAACTGCGACCGAGGTGGATGTGCCGGGGGGCGCCAGCCCGCTGGTCGCGATGCCGTCCCATACGAGGCGGACGATGTATTCGACGAGTCGTTCCCTCGGCATCGTGCCGGTAGTGAGCCACCAGTTGCCGGCGGCGTGGACGAGGCCAACGAGCCCGAACGCCCAAGGCTCGGCGGCGCCCGAATCGGCGCCCGTGGCGCGGAGCTGCTCGCCGATCACGACCGCCACCTCGCGGCTGATCTGCTCGACGAGGTCGAGCAGGCGGCGACCGGCCTGTTGGTCGTCAGCGAGCGCACGATGCACGAGGAACCGGTACACGTTCGGGTCCTCTTCGATCGCCTGGAGGTAGGCGTTGATCGTGGCGGTGACAACGACTCGCGGATCGGTGTCGTGCGTGAGCGCTTGGCGGAGGCGCGCCATGAGGTTTTGGGTGAACCGGGCGGCGAGCTCGGCAACGAGGCCACCGCGATCGCCGAAGTGGCGGTACAGAATGGGTTTGGTCACGCCCGCTTCGGCGGCGATCGCCTGCATCGAAACGCCCGGCCCGTCGCGTCGAATCGCCGCGAGCGCAGCTTCGAGAAGCTGCTCTCGCCGGGCGGCACGCTTGGCCGATGTCCGGCCTGCGGAGGCTTCGATCCGAGGCACCGCGATCAACGTATCGCCTCGGCGGCCGGGCGCTTTCTCATTACTCGTTGATCGCGGTGCCATCCGCGTCGACGCCGCACAGTGCTCGCCAGGCGCGCGGAACGTCACCTCCGCCGACAGCACCCGCCGCGAGCAGCGCGTTGAGCACCGGCCGAGTCGCGCGGTGTCGGAGTTCGATCCGTTGCGGTGAGCGCCGCACGCTCCACCACGTCGCCCAACCGGGCAGGCCAACCGCCGCGTACACCCCGGGGTGCACGAGCAGGTCGAACATCCCGCGGATGACGCGAGGGGCGACGAAGCGAACTGCGAGCCGGTCGACGGGACTGGCTCGTCGCCAAACTGCAGGCAGCATCGTGCGCGCGAATGACACGTGCCGGGCCTCTTCCTGGCGGTGGTACTGGTTGATCTCCCGGAGGAACGGGTCGGTGTCGGGATGCTCAGCGGCGAGCTTCTGGAGGAGATCGGGTATCTCTTCGCCGCCGAGGACCAAGACGTAGAGCAGCGAGGGAAAGCCCACCATCGCGCGCACCCCGCAGTCGGCGAGGAAGCCGAGCAGTCCTCGGGCGAATGGGTTCTGGGCCTCGGGCGCGAGCTGGTGGAGCATCCGCACGAACAAACGAGAATGTCGACTCTCCTCGCCGATCTCGTGCAGGAGATATGTGACGGAGGGCGCCCGCAGCTCGCGTGCACGCGCGATCATCAGGGCGAAGCCGGCCGTGAGCACGGCCTCGAAATGGACGCCGGCCTGGGTGATCGACGCCAGCTCCTCACGCGACAGTCGCGCCCGTTGCTCGGGCGACAGGTCGAGGTCGAGGCCCGCGACACTCAGCAGCGCGTCGGGAAGCACCTGGCCGTCCCCGAGCCTTCCCGGCAGCGTTACGTCGGGATCGATCACGCGCCGGGCCGAGACCGCACTCAGCTGCTCGATCCGGGAGTCGGGCGTCATCGTCACCATATCGGTCCTGCTCCTGACACGGGATAGAGTTACCTACGGTAACGTTACCAGCGGTAACCGCCAAGGCGGCGACCCCTCCGTGCGGACTGGGAGTTCACAGAACGCGGCCGACTTCGGCCGCGTCGTCGACCCAAAGAAATCGACGGAACGAGGCGAGTCTCGACGCCCGGTCCGTGATCGTCAGCCGTCGGCTGTGCTCGACGCGCCGGCTACGAGAGGCAAGCTCATCGAGCCGACCACGACGTCCGATCGCTCGCCGCCTCGCTCGCTGAGGACTTCGATCCGAGCGGCCTTTCCGGTTCGGGCGACGCGCACGGTGATGGGGGTCGTTTCTCCCTCAGCAACGGCGGACTCGATGAGCGACGCGAACTCCCGCCGGAACAGCCCCCGATCGGCGAGCACGCGCACGCGCGACATCTCGATGTCGACGACGCGGCCGGAAAGGCGCGGCTCGAGCTCGTCGAGGGCAGCCCGAAGCTCTTCCAGCAGGTCGACCGAGGCCAACGACATCTAGTCGGCGAAGACGTCGCGGCTGAGCTGGATGAAGAACGTGTGGTCGTGGCCCTTGTTCTGATCCTCAGAGTTGTACTTCGACCTCGAAGATCCGTCGGGCACCACCTCTTCAGAGTAAATCGCGCCGACGGGACACACGTCGGGCTGGTAGCACGCAGTGCACGATGTGCACTCTTCGGTGTTCACGTACAAGATGCTGTCGCCGAAGATGACGATCGAGTCCGGATTTGGCGTATGACTGTTTTCGATCTCTCCTTTGCCCGCTTCGACCTCGGAGAACAGCACGTTGTTCTTGGGATCGAACTCGTAGATGCATTGCACCGGGCAGACATCGACGCACGCACGATCCTTCACGTCGATGCAGGCTTCGGTGATGATGGCGATACCGGACACGAGTCAGGTCACAGCTTCGCTTTGGCGACGCAGATCGCGAGGTGCGCGTCCAGCACCGCTTCGCGAGTGGCATCCGACACGCCCGTGGTCGACACGGATCCAGCGTACGTCCCGACCTCAGCACGCGCTAGACCGATAGCTGACTCTTGCCGCGATCCGCGAGACGCTGTACTTGACACATCCGCAGTCCTTCAGCGCTCGCAACAGCCGGCTCGAACCTACGGTTGACACAGCGGCGCCTCACCCCAACCCCACCGAGGCACCGGCGCGTGCTCGACGACCTCAGCACCGTCCTGCGAGTTTCCGAACGCGAGCCTCGTTCCCCATTCGAGGTACGCGACCAGGGCCTCCACCATGCGGCCAGGTTGCGACGATGGTCTTCACGCACGCCACCCGGAAACAGAGGCGACAGCAGTTCGTCCCTCTCAACGCGGTCATAGAACGCGTTGATCATCCGATCAAAGGCCTCACGGCCGCCAGCCCACTCATACGGCGTCGGTTGCTCGCCCATTCAACGCAACCTATCGGCGCGGATCGACTTCGAGCCGACCGACAAGCCGCGGGCGGGTTGGCCGTCAGCTTGCTGGCGTATCGATGACCGTCGTTCGCTGGTGCGGAGGCGTCACCTGGACCGTGGGTTCTCGAGGACTGTCACCCTTCCCGCTCACGGATGACGCGGCCTGACGCTGCAATCGGCCTTCAAGTGCCGCGAGGTCGTCTCTGATGGCGCGCCCGAACGCCGCGAGGTCCTCTCTCGTCGCGAGACCGAGGGTGCTCATCTGACGTTGCACCTCATCCCGCACGGCTTCTCGCAGATCTTCCACCGCGGCAGCGATCCGGTCAGCGACAACATGACCATGGATCGCGAGATGTTCTCTGATCTCGGATCCGAGCGCCCGCAGCGGCTGTTGCACCTCGCCCCGCACGGTCTGGCGGAAGTCTTCGATACGTTCCCGGCCACCACGCTTGACCAGTTCGTCGACGACAGCCGAGATCTGTTCGGTGGTCTGCCGTCCTTGTTCAACCAGGTCGGTGCCGAGTTGGACGACCTGGGTCCGGCCGGTCTGGGTGATCTGTCTCCCGGTCGCCAAAACACGCCTCACATCTATAGGCTGGGCCATCGGTGTTGTCTCCCTCTTGATTGCCACCAGGGTGATCCGTCAGGTATACGCCGCGTGCAGTATCGCCGGTAGCCCCTTCGCTCGGAATTCGCTCGCGGGGGCGATGCTCCGCCGTGCCGACGACCTCACCCACCTGCTCTTCTCCATGACACCCGCCGACCCCGCGACATGGCCATGATGACGCTGGCATCGGCTCTCCCACCGACCCGTCGTCTTGACACCCGGCATCAGTGCGGCATGTAACCCGCGGCGACCGGGCACGGTCTGACGCCGCTGGCGGACACGAAGCACTACCGGTAGGAAACCATGGATCACCGGACCACGCCTCTCACGTTTGCGATCGACCTGCTGCACGCGGGCCTCGAGCGTGAGCGCATCCTCGAACGACTGCAAGAACGATTCGAGTGCAACCGGCACGACGCCATAACAGTCGCCGCCAAAGCGGGCGCGGCGCTGCACGGCGCGCGAGCAGGCCGTCCGCCATGGGACGTCCGCTAACGCCCACACCGCCGAACGGACCGCAATCGAGACCTTCGAGGACGTCGTGGCGCAGCGAGAAGACGGCTGGGGTCGTGCTGTTCCCCGGATCGGACGCCATCGTTCGGGTGCAAGGCGAAGTCGAGGCGCAATACTGACGCCACTCGACGTGTCGGAAGAAAAACGGCTCGAACCTCGAGAAGGACGTCCATGACCAGTGATCTCGAATCTCGCATTCGCCGGCTCGAAGACCGAGCCCTCATCAGCGAGCGGGTCATCAAATACGCGATCGGCGTCGACCGAGCCGACTGGGAGATGTTCGCCGACTGCTTCACCGATCCCGTGCACGCCGACTTCTCCGAGTCGGGCGTGCCGGCGGCGGACTTCGCCCGCGACGACCTGGTCGCCTTGGTCCGTGTTCCGCTCAGCGGCTTCACCGCTACTCAGCACCTCAGCCCCAACCACGTTATCGAGTTCGACGAAAACGATCCCGACCGGGCGATCTGCTACTCGTACATGTACGCGCAGCACTACCTCGAGGGTTCCGAAGGTGGCGACTTCTTCCTGTTCCGCGGCTCGTACACGAACCACATGCGCCGCACATCGGACGGCTGGCGCATCGAGAGCCTGACCCAGCACGCCAGCTGGTCCGACGGCAACCAGAACGCGCTCACGGAGGCCACCGCCCGCTCCCAGGGCAAACAAACAGGGGCCTAGAAACCCCGAGCAGTCCCGGCAGCGCGGCTGGCCGTAACCCGCAGCAGACCTCGTTCGTGACACGCTTAGCACCGCAGGACCGGCCGCGCGCAACTACGTGAAGAAGGGCGATATGGCGCAACTCGGAGACGACGAGTCGGCGGCTTTCATCTCTTCTCATCCCATGGCTGCCTTCCATGAGGAAGCGGAGCGCGTCGCGCAGCGGCTCGAGGAACTCGTCAACGCCCGCCGAGCCGAGACTCGTGCGCGAGCACCGGACTTGCCCTCGGTGTCGTCGGCCACGACGACGAGCGGGCCGATGCCTCTCGCGCCGATGCTCGGCGCACGGCACTCGGGCCGACTGCTCGGGAACCTGCTCGTCGATCGAGGCTTCGTAAGTTCCGATGAGATTCAATATGCGCTCGCGAAACAACACGACTCGGGGATGCCGCTCGGCCAGATCCTTGTCGAGCTCGGCCTGCTCGATGAGCGGGCGCTCCTCGAGTTGCTCGCCGAGCAACTTCGGATGGAAACGATCGATCTCCGTCGAACGACCATCGACCGTGCTACATGCGCACTGTTGCCGGAGCGAGACGCCCGTCGCCTGGGTGCGCTACCGGTTTCGCGCACCGGTCAACAAATCGATGTAGCGATCGCGAACCCAACGAACAACGATGTCGTTCGGGAACTCATCGAAGCGCTCTGCGCCCCGGTGCGCCTACTCCTTGGACGCGAACCGAAATCGGGGCGACAATCGACCATGTCCACAGCCCTGCAGCCGCCCAACGCTGATTCGACCCCGCTAGTAGAGCTCGGCCATCGCGTGCGCTGTCGCGCTGGTTCTCGTCCGCAGCTCGACAGGTTCGATGACCTCGACGTCGGCACCGAGGCGGAGAAGTTCGGTGTACGCATCGTCGATGCTCTCGAATGCGACCGTGGCCTGTGTCCAGCCGTCCTCGAGAGGGTGACGCTCTTTGATCGCTCGTCCGGAGCTGCGCGTGAGCCAGCTGAGCTCGTCGATGGCATGCGCGGACGCGTGCACGACCACGTCGACTGGTGGCAACGATGCTTCGAACCCTGCGACCGCGTCGCTCCAGAACGCTGCGAGATCGAAATCGGCCGGTCGTTCGAAGTGCTCGTCGAGGGTCGACACCTTGTGCACGCGCGACACCCGATACGTTCGGAGTTCACCGTCGCGGCGCGCGACCAGATACCAGACGCCTGCTTTGCAGACCAGACCGAATGGCTCGAGGGCTCGGGGGGCGGCGTCGTCGGATTGCGGATGCCGGTAGCGGACGACGATCCGCCGGTCGTCCCAGACCGCGGCAGCCAGCGTCGCAAGATGTGGTTCGTTGCGTGAGGCGCGAAACCACGTCGGCGCGTCGAAATGGAAGCGCTGGCGCGCTGACGCGGCTCGGTCGGCGAGCTCTTTGGGAAGCGCGGCGAGCAGCTTGAGCTGCGCCGCACCGAGCACGGTGCCGAGCCCGAGCTCACCCACCGGGCCCGGCATACCGGTCGCGAAGAGCGCCTCGGCCTCCCTCGCGGTCAAGCCGGTCAGGCGGGTGCGGTACCCGCCGATCAGCTGACAGCCACCGTTGCGGCCCGACTCGGTGTAGACGGGGACTCCGGCGGCGCCGAGCGCTTCCAGGTCGCGGTAGATGGTGCGGACCGACACCTCGAGCGCTTCGGCGAGCTCCGCCGCGGTCAGCCGGCCGCGATGCTGCAACAACAGGAGCAGCGAGACGAGGCGACTGGCGCGCACACCCGAAAACTATCTGGTTTCCCTGACAGGAGGTGTCAGCGATTGAGCGTACTGTCGACGCGAACGACACGCGTGTAACCACAGGCGTGGTATCCCCGGGGAGGGGCTATGCATCCGGACATTCTTCTTCAGCTCGCGCGCGCCGAACTGCACGACCGGCTCCAGGAAGCGGACGGCCGCCGGCTCGCCGGCCGGGCGCGCCGGCACGCGGGACCGCCCCGCCGACCTCAGCGCTTGCGCGCCTTCTCGCCCGTGAACAGCTCTCGCCAGCTCTTCTCGGAGAGCTCGACGTCGAACTTCTTGGCGGCGCGCTTGATGCGCTTCCACGCGCGATCGCGCTCCGAGTCGGACACGCCTTCGACCTGATCGAATCGGGCGACCGCATTGCGGACGTGCTCGGCGTCGGTCCAACGGCTCCTTGCGTTCCTTCGGAAACGCAAACTGCGTCGAGGGCAGCTTGTTCTTGTCGGCGGTACTCAACCCGGTCGCGCGTGATGACGCCGTCTTCGCTTCTTCGCGCCGGCGCGAGCGGTCTGCGCCTTCCGGGCTTTGACGATGTTCTTGCGTGCGGCGGTCTTCTGCTTCGCGGTGGCCATCGACTGATCCTCCTCGCGTCGTCGACGGCTTCGCGTACCCACCGAGAGTGCCCGAAATACCTGGACCGGAAGCGTCCGAGGTCCCGGCGCGAGACTCGCTCGGTGAATCGCGACATCGCCGCCCGCCTCGCTCACCTGCCGTG
>JALYLU010000134.1 GCA_030774075.1 Actinomycetota bacterium
CCTCGGCCGCCTCGCCGCTCGCGCCCGCTCGAGCGCCGTAGCGCCAGGTCTCCCAGACGCGCCCCGGCGTTCGCAAGAGTCGCGGCAGCGCGACCACGCCGGCGACGAGCCCGTCACGCGCCGCGAATTCTCGGTAGAACGCCCCCGTGTCGATCGCGCAGGCGATGTAGCCCGTGACGCCGGCCCGCGGCGTCTCGATGACGAAGGCGAACGCTCGAGGCGACAACACGACGCGCCGGTAGAGCCGGCGGAGGAAGCGCGGGCCGAGGGTCACGAGAAAACCCTCTGCGATACAGCTTGCGTGGAGCGCACTCATCGCGCCGACATCGGCGACGCCGGCCCGCCGGAGCCCGACGGCCGAATCGGATCCGGTCACGGCGCGGTCTGAATGCGCGACGACCCGCGCGCTTCGAGCAGGCGGTGATACGTCGACAGGGTGATGTCGATGCATCGGCGCACGTCGAACTGCTTCGCCGCCTTCGCTCTCGCCGCCGCACCCATCGCGTGGCGCCTCTCGGGATCCGACGCGAGCGCGGCGATCGCGGCCTCCAGCGCCGTGACATCGCGCGCCGGAACGAGCAGACCCGTCAGCTCGTGGTCGACGACCTGGCGGCACCCGCGGACGTCGGTCGCGACCGCGGGAAGCCCCATGGCTGCGGCTTCCATCGCCGCCCGCGGAAAGCCTTCTCGATGAGACGCGAGCACGTAGACGTCCATACCGCGATAGAACGCGACCATGTCGTCGCGGGCACCGAGCAAGCGGACGCCCGCGGCTTCGGCCGAGCGCAGGTCGCGAGGAGAGAGGGCGTCGGACTTCGCCGCGTCGTCGCCGCCGATGACCGCGAAGCGCACGTACGGCATTCGGACGCGGAGCCGGCGGGCGGCTTCGAAGACCTCGGGGTAACCCTTCTCGCGTACGAGCCGGCCGACCAGACCCACGATCACATCCGTCGGTTCACGCGCACCAAGTTCGAGGCGCGCGCGTTGCGCGGCGTCGACCGAGACCGCGGACGGATCGAATCGCTCGAGGTCGATCCCGTTGCCGAGAAGGGTGAGCTTGGCCGCGGGGACGCGCAGCCGGGCCAGCGTCTCGTGATCCTCGGGATTCTGGACCAACTCGGCGTGCGAGCACGTCGCCGCGACGCGCTCGAGGCCATAAACCAGCGCACGCTTCGCGGCCCGGTCATCGGATTGCGCGTACAACCCGTGCACGGTGTTCACGTTCACCGGAACCGCCGCCACGCGAGCCGCGATCCGACCGTAAACCCCCGGCTTCGGATTGTGCGTGTGCACGATTTCCGGCCGAAGCCGACGAAAGATTCGCACCAGCTCGACGAACGCGCCGATGTCCTTGGTCGGAGCCATCGAGCGGGTGGCGTGGGTGAGCGGCTCGTGTCGCACACCCCGTTTCTCGAGCGCCGTGACATACGGACCGGGGGCCGACACGCCGATCACCTCGAAACCGGCGCGCGCGAACGCTTCCAGCTGGGTCCCGAGCAAGAGCTCCAGACTGATGTCGGTCGTGGTCACATGCGCGACCAGCGGACGCGCACCACTCACGAGCGCGTCCCCGCGTATCGCAGCCGATTCGCCGCCCGACGCATCGTGTCCTCGAGACCCATGCCGCCCGAGACTTTGCGCCGGAAGAAGGTCATTGCATCAGCGACCTGGACCGGAGATCGCGCCAGGCGGTACACGTCGGTACGACCGGCAATGTTCGCGCGGGTTCCGGCCACGGCGGCCGAACGGAAGCGGCGTCGAACCGCGGCGTCCGCGGCGCGCGAGCCGAACACGGCTTTCGGATAAGCAAAGTCGGCGGCTGTGCGACCGAGGCGTTCGCCGATGAGCTCGATCGAGCGGTCGAGCTCGTCGGCCAGCTCGACCGAAGGAAGGCGATCGAGGAGACGATGCCGGTGGGTGTGCGAACCGATGTCGACCAGGCCGGTCGCGCACGCATCCGTCAGCCCCGACCACGATGCCGGCCGACTGCCGCCCGAGAACGCGCGGCCTTCGTCCACGAACGCGGTGGCGAGGTACAGCGTGACGGGAATCCGCTGCTGATCAAGTATCGGGAGCGCGACGTCGACGAAGTCGTCGGTGCCGTCGTCGAAGGTGACCACGACTGCCGGGCGCCGCCGCGCCGTGACCGGCGGAGACGCCAACTCCTCGAGCGCGCGCTCGAGGCGAACGACGTCGGTCGAGCCGGCCAGGAACGCCATCTGCTCGGCGAAGACGGCCGCGTCGAGATCGACCTCCGAGGATGATCGTCCGCCGACTCGGTGATAGAGCAACACGACGACGCCGGGCGAAGGCGCGCGGAACCGGTCCATTGCCGCCGCGGCGATCTTTACCGCGCGACCGATCGCCCGCCTAGACGACGACACGGCCGGCGCCGGAGGTCGACGCGGAACGGCGCACTTGCTCATCGTCATCGTCCTCGTGCGCACGCGTGTGATCGAGGCACAAGAGCACGTACAAAGCGGGTAGCACGAGCGACCGCTGGCGCACGAGCAACCCGAAGTTCGCGAAGGCCTGGAACGTGACTGCGTACAACAGCGTCACAGTCCAGCAGTAGAACAAGAACGGCGAGCTCCTGATCCGTCGCAACGAAAGCGCCACAGAACGCCGGCGGTAGACGATGAGCCCGGCGAGCGCCATCCCTTCCAATGACGCGAGGATTTGCAACTTGCTGCTCACCTCCCAGGGGAACGGCCGGAGCAATACGGTCATGGCACCCTGCGGGAGGTGGAGCGGCGACAGCGAGTTGCCGCCGTTGCTGAACGCCGAATGCCCCTGGCCGGTGCTCTCGGTCGTCGCATCGAGCTCGGCCTGCACCGAGCCGAGCGTCAGCGAGGGCAGCCCGAGCGACTTCGCACCCTGGCTCACTGCGAACATGGCGAGGAATCCGAGTACGACCAGACCGACGGGCTTCACGAGCGAGCTCTGCGTCACTGCCGCTTTACCCCGGCGCGGGCTCTTGCCGACAAGGTACGCGCCCGCCGCGCCGAGCGTCACCAACCCGAGCAGGTGCGGGCGTACCGCCCATAGCAACCAAGCACCCGGCGCGGCGACCGCGAGCCCGCGCACGATCCGGCCTTTGAGCAGATGGGCCGTTCCGAGCGCGGCGCTGCCGATCCCGAACTGCATCAACGCTTCCTTGCCGATCGCCGCCGGCCAGAACGCGATGCTCGGTGCGAAGAAGACGAACAGGAAGAACAGGCGGCGATCGACGAACGGCAGCGCCACGGTGGCTGCCCGGTACCACAGGTACGAGCCGACGAACGCGATGAGCGCGAACACGAGAAATCCCGCCACCATGTCTTGACCGAACAAGAAGTACACGATGCCGGTGAACCAGCGCACGAAGTTGGTTCTGCGGATGTCGTCGAACCGAGATGCCACCGTGCCGGTGTTGTGCAGCCACAGATTGCTATAGCGCCGACCCCACATGTCGTAGTTCGGCGCGTCACCCTCTGTGCCGATCGTGCGATATCGCAGGATCGACGCGATCTCCTTGGCGATGACCGCGAGCACCAGCCAGCGGGCGAGCCACGGTTCTTCGGGATGCTTGCGCGCGAGCCGGGCCCCGATCGCGATCGTCGCGCACAAACCGGTGACCGGCACCAGTACCCGCGTCAGCCGCGCCGACGGGAAGTAGTGGACGCTGAGCAGAAGCACGATGACACCGAGCACGGCCAACCAGGTCGCCATCACCCCCTGCGAGCCGGAGGCGACGGCCGGGCGCATCCCGTTCGGATCCGGCGATCCGTCGTTCCCGTCACCGGCGACGTTTCCGACTCCCCCGCCGTCGCCGTGGCCGCCGGACACCGGAGCCGCGGCGTCGTCGCGCCGGGACAGATCGCCGGGCAGATCCGGTCGCCGGTACATCCACCACGACGATCCCCGACCGGCACGTTCGACGGACCCCGTCGACGGCGAAGCGGACGAGCCGTCGCGATCAGGCGTCTCGGGGCTCATCGGCTCGCGGCGCCGGGGCCGCACCTCGGACGCGGAGCCGCGCACACCGCATCAGATTCCGTTCGAGCGATGGCCGACCATCACGACCCCGAAGGGAACCACACCGGCCAGCTCGAGACGGGCGGCAGCCGCGCGGGCCTCGGTAGAGGTGATCTCACCTTCGACGATGACCCAGAGCACACAACGCGTGGCCCACGCGACGATCGTCGCGTCGGCGTCTTCGAGCAGGGCCGGTCCCGAGACAACCGTGATGTCGATGCCGGCATCGGCGAGCGCCTCCAACAGCGGGGGCAGCCCGTCGACCGGCAGGTGCGTCGGAGCCTCGTCGGCCGGCGGCACGACGACGAGATTGGGAGCGCGGTCGTCGCTCGCCAACTGATCGAAGAGATGACCGTTGAGCGTTCCCGCGTGCGCCGCGACGAGCAGCTCCGGAAACGTCGAACCCGCGTGATTGGACGATGCGCCGTCGGTGGCACCCTCGGCGGAAGAGTCGTCATCGGAAGAGTCGGCTGCGGCGCCGTGGTGCACGCCGTCGAAGCGTTCTGCATACCATGCCTGGTCGGGGCCCGTCGCGATCAACGCGACCTTCAACCCAAATCGCGAGAGCGCGGCCGCGTAGTTGGCCGCGACGTCTTCGTGCGCGTCGCCGTGGGGTGTGCTCACCATGATCGCCTTCGGCAGGCGGTCGGTCGCGATCGATGTTGCGGCGAGACCGCGATAGGCCTCGGCGACGTTCGAAAGAGGATCGGAGAGGATCACGTAGTCGCTGTGGCTCGTCCACGGGACGAGCGACAGCACGGGTGCGCCGAAGGCCGTGGCCGCGGCGCGCGGATCGCGGATACGGCGATCACGGCGATCGACTGCGACCGCGGCGCCGAGGCCGAGAGCCAACCCGCCGAGCAGCCCGGCCGCCGCGGGGACCCGGATCGGGCGCCCCTTCACTGCGAGCTGCGCGGGGGTCTGGCTCAGCACTCTCGCGAACGCGTCGGGCGTGACATTCGTCAGAGTGAGCTCCGCGGTCTTCGTACCGACATCGGTGATCTGTTGGATGAGCTGGGGCCGCTCGAGGGCGAGGTTCAGCACGTATGTCGATGCGCCGTCCGGCACCTTCGGGACGTCGCTTGCACCGGAACTGCTGGATGAGGGTGGCTTGTTCGACGCGCTCGTTCCGAACCCGCGATCGATGCGGAAGACACCGCCGTAGATGCCGGGGAGCAGCTTCGCCAGCTTCAGGTCGACGGCCAGAAGCTCTTCGTGCAAGAGCACGGCCTGTTTGTGGAGCTGCCGCTGCTGGGCCAGGATGTTGTTCTGCGCGGTCTGGCGTCGAGCGACCGCGAATGCTTTCCCCCAGCTCGTGGCAACCGTGCTCGCCAAAACGCGAGTCGGTGCGATAACCCTCAGCGTGATGTATTGATCACCCGACAGGACGTTCGCCCGGAAGCCGATCGTCCCGATCGTCGGGGCGACTTGTGCGCCGCGCAGCGCCGACGCGCGAACCGGCGCGGAAGTCGCGAGCCTGCCGACGCCGCTGGTCGTGATCACGGGCGCGGCCGTCGTCGTTACCTTTTTTCCCGCGCCCTGTTTGGGCGTCGAGGAGCTTGCCGCGATCTGGACGGTCACGACCGCGCGGTAGCGGACGGGAGGCTTGTCGCGCTCACGAGTGAACACGAACACGCCAACTCCGATACAGGCGAGTAGGAAGATCCCGGCCGCAAGCCGCCACCGCCGCCGAACGGCGAGGAGCACATCGTCAAGACTCAGGGCTCGCCCTCCAACTCACCGCGTTCCGACCCCGTGAGACGGGCTCCGGATCGTGCGTGCCCCGGCGTCCCGTCCCCACGAACTCGGTCTCCGTTCCGAGTGCACGATACTACTGTGCGTGACGCCCGCCAACGCCTCGCACAACTGTCACAGATCCTCCTGTGCGCTCCTTGTGGCTGCTGTTCGCTCCGGCCGTAAAATCGGGTCATATGCAGCCCGACCGGGCGCCCGACATCGAGCGCCTGTGACCCCACGGGGCGGGCCCGGCACCCGTGTCCTACACGTCATCAAGGGGCTCGGGCCCGGCGGCGCCGAACGGCTGCTCGTCTCGCTCGCCGGCGCCCGATCCAGCCGCGAGGGGTCCGTCGACGTCGCCTACCTCCTGCCCTGGAAGCGGCACCTCGTCCGCGAACTCGAGGAAATGGGCGTGGCGACCCACCTCATCGGCGGCCGGATGGGGATGGCCGATCCCCGCTGGCCCGCGCGGCTGCGGCAGCTGGTCCGGACCCTCGACGCCGACGTTGTGCATCTGCACTCGCCGGCCGTCGCCGCCGTCGCCCGGCCGACGCTGCGAGCTATGCGGCACCGGCCGATCATCGTGTCGACCGAGCACAACGTGTGGCCATCCCACGGTGCCGCCACCCGATGGGCGAATGCCGCGACCCTCTTGTTGGAGGACGCCACCTTCGCGGTGTCGGATGAGGTGGTTCGCTCCGCGGGCCGCTTCGGCGGGCGCATGGAGACCGTCGTGCACGGCGTGCCCCTGGCCTCGCTCGCGCGTCGAGGATCCGGGCGGACCGCGGCCCGCAAGGCCCTCGGCGTGGGCGAGGGCGACGTCCTCGCCGTCACGGTTGCCAACCTGCGTGACCACAAGGACTACCCCTCATTGTTCGCGGCCGCGACGATCGCGACGACAGCCGAACCGCGGCTCCGGTTCGTGGCGATCGGCCAGGGCCCACTCGAGGAGCAGCTGCGCGCCGAACTCGCCCGGACCACGCTCGGCGACCGGTTCCGAATGCTCGGCTTCCATCCGGATCCCGCGGCCGTGGTCGCCGGCGCCGACATCTTCGTCCTCGCCTCCACCCATGAAGGGCTGCCGATTGCGCTGCTCGAGGCGATGGCGCTCGGGGTTCCGCCGGTCGCGACGGATGTCGGCGGCGTGCCCGAGGTCGTCGTCGACGGTCGCGACGGCGTGCTCGTACCGCCGTCGCGCCCCGACCTGTTGGCCGCCGCGATCGTCGACCTCGTCGCCGACGCCGAGCGACGGACCGGGCTCGCCCAACGGGCGGCCGAGCGCGCGGGCGCCTTCGACATCGCGAATGCAGCCGCCCGCCTCCAGCGCCGTTACGAAGCCCTGGCCGCCGGCCGACCAACCCGCCCGTAGGCTCCACGGAGATGTGCGGGATCGCGGGACTGCTGGTCGAACAGCGGACGTCCGCGGACGAGCTCGCCCACGAGCTCGCTCGAATGCTGCCACCACTCGCTCACCGCGGGCCCGACGGCGAGGGCACCTTCACCGATGACGAGGCCGGCATCGGGCTCGGCCACCGGCGCCTCGCGGTCGTCGACCTGTCGGCGACCGGTGCGCAGCCGATGGTCTCCGCCGATGGCCGCTGGGTCATCTCCTTCAACGGCGAGGTCTACGGCTACCGCGAGCTGCGAACCCGGCTCGAGGGGCGCGGAGTTCGGTTCCAGGGCAGCAGTGACACCGAGGTGCTGCTCGAGCTCGTCGCCCTCGACGGTGTCGAGGCTGCGCTCGCCGAGCTCAACGCGATGTACGGGTTGGCGCTGTGGGACCGGTGGGAACGCGAGCTGTGGCTGGCACGCGACCCGGTCGGCGAGAAGCCGCTCTATGTCTGGGAGGGGCCGGACCGCGTGGTCTTCGCGAGCGAGATCGGTGCCGTGCGGGCCGCCTCCGGCTTCCGCGGCGCGATCGACCCCGCCGCGCTCAACGCCTACCTCCTCCTCGGCTACGTGCCGGCGCCGCTCACGATCGACGACGGCGTGACCAAGCTCGAGGCCGGTGAGTCGCGTCGCTACCGCCGCGACGGGACGCTCCGCACCGGCCGCACCGGCCGCACCGGCCGCACGGGCCGCACCGGCCGCACCGACGGAGCGATCCTCGAATCGGTCGAGGTCGGCGACGACGCCCTGTTCGCGGCGATCGCCGACGCGGTCGCGATCCGAACGGTGGCCGACGTGCCCGTCGGCGTGTTCCTGTCCGGCGGTGTCGACTCGACCCTCGTCGCCGCTCTCGCAGCACGCCGCGGCACCACACGCACGTTCACCGCCGCGTTCGACGAGCGCAGTCACGACGAGTCGGTGCACGCGGCCGCGGTGGCCCGGACGATCGGCACCGATCACACCGAGCTGCTCGTCGACGTCGCCGACGGCATCGTCGCCGCCAAGGCCATCCCTCGGCTATACGGCGAGCCGTTCGGCGACCCATCCGCCATCCCCACTCACCTCATCGCCCGCGCCGCAGGCGCCTCGGTGACCGTCGCCCTCACCGGTGACGGCGGAGACGAGTTGTTCGGCGGGTACAACCGGCTCGTCGCCGGCGCCCGCCTCGACCGCCTGCGTCGCCGGCTCCCAGCGCCGCTCCGCCTCCGGCTCGCACGTGCTGCGGCGGCGCTCGCCCCCGCGACCATCGATCGATGGGCCCGGCGGACCCCGACGGTGACGAGACGGCTCGCGATCCCCAACGCCGGTGAAAAGCTCCACAAGGCCGCGACCGTCCTCGGCGCCGCAACCACGCCGGAGGCCATCGCTGCGCTCGTCGGCCTCTGGCCCGATCCAGCCGCGCTCACGGGCAATGCCGGCCGCTACGACCTCGGCGTGAGCACCGCTCGTTTCGAGGACGACCTGCTCGAACTGGACCGACGGCTCACCCTCCCCGAGCTGATGCTCACCAAGGTCGACCGGGCCACGATGGCGATCGGTCTGGAGGCTCGCCCACCGCTGCTCGACCCGCGGGTCGTCGCCATCGCCCGGGCTGTTCCCTTCGCCGAGCACGTGTCGCGTGGGCAGGGCAAGCAGCTCCTCCGGCGGGCGGTCGCCCGCCTGGTCGACCCGGCCCTGCTCGACCGGCCGAAGATGGGCTTCGACCCGCCGATCGGCGAGTGGTTGCGCGGTCCCCTGCGCTCATGGGCCGACGAACTACTCCAGCCGGACGCCCTGCGAGCTTCGGGCATCACGGGCACCGCCGAGGTCACGCACAGCTGGTCCCAGCACCTCTCGGGCACATCGAGCGAGGAGCAGCGCCTCTGGACGATCCTGCAGTATCAGCTCTGGTTCCACGAGGTCGGCGACCGGCCGGCGCCGCTCCCACGCCCCAGGCCGGCACGGGTGACCTCCGGCGCCGAGCTCGAGATCCGGCCGTACCGGTCGGAAGACGAGGAGCCGGTCTACCAGCTGTTGGCCGCGGCGATGCAGAGCAGCCCGACCGACGACCGCTACCGGCGCCTCTTGCGCTGGAAGCACGAAGCCAATCCGTTCGGACGGTCACCCGCCTGGGTGGCGATGGACGATGGCCGGGTGGTCGGCTACCGAGCGTTCCTGCGCTGGCGCTTCGAGGCCGACGGCCGCACGCACGACGCGGTGCGGGCGGTGGACACCGCGACCCACCCCTCGGCCCAGGGCCGCGGCGTGTTCCGCGCCCTTACGATGCACGCGCTCGACGAGCTGCGCACGCAGGGCATCGGGTTCGTTTTCAACACGCCCAACGACCAGAGCCGCCCTGGATACATGAAGATGGGCTGGCGCCCGGTTGGGCGCCTCACGCCTTGGGTGCGGCCGGGACGGTTGCGCTCCGCGCCCGCCATCGTGCGCGGCCGCGCCCCGGCGTCGCTTTGGGCCGAACCGTGCGGCGCGGGCGTGACTGCCGCAGACGCGTTCGCCGACGACACCGCAGTCGAGCGGCTGCTCGCTGCCGCCGACCAAAATGACGACCTACTCCGGACGGTTCGCAGCGCGGAGTACCTCCGCTGGCGCTACGACCACGAGCTGCTCGGCTACCGGGTGCTGACCCTCGGCGCCGACCTCGACGATGGAGCCTGCTGCTTCCGGCTGCGTACGCGCGGCACGGCGATGGAAGCGACGATCTGCGAGCTGCTCGTGCCCGGCCACGATGGCGGTGCGCGACGCGCGCTGATCCGTCGGGTGCTCCGGGAAACCGGCGCCGACTACGCGATGCTGCTCGGCGGGCGTCCCGTCGATGCCCTCATTC
>JALYLU010000135.1:0-335 GCA_030774075.1 Actinomycetota bacterium
AATGCGGCCGGCGCCGTCGAGCACCCAGAGGGAACCAAATCCGACAGCAAGGTGGATCGGGTGGCCACCGATCGGCAGCCTTGCCACGACCTGATTGGTGAGCTCATCAATCTGGTCGACATTGGCAGCGGCCAGCGAGACCACCCAGACGTGGCCAAACGCGATCTTGAGACCGATCGGGTGGGGTTCGACGAGTTTCGTCAGGCCGTGCGAGCGCACATCGAAACGGCCCACGACATCGGCGCAGGCTCCACCCGTCGACCACACGGTGCTCTCGTCTGCAGCGAGGTAGGCGCACGGCGGATAGCCGAGCCTGAAGACGGTCTTCTCGTTTG
>JALYLU010000135.1:345-9963 GCA_030774075.1 Actinomycetota bacterium
GAACCGCCATGTTTGCCTGCGGGATGGCGGTCCAGATCGCGCCGCCTGCCGCGATCACGCCCATGTGCAGAGCGCAGCAGGCACTCGTGGGCCCCAGCGGGATCGTGGCCACGACCTTGTTCGTCGCCGGGTCGATACGGCTGACGCTGGGGATGTCCGGAGTCGCGAGGCCGTCATTGGCGACCCACACAGCCCGCGGAGTCACGGCGATCCCCAACGGGTACTTACCGACGTGGATCGTCTTGCTCACCCGATACGTCTTCAGGTCCACCCGATCGACCGTGTTCGCCTTCGGATTTGACAGCCAGATCGACCCATCCCCGACCGCGATGTCCGCGTACGCATCGACCGGTATCTGCTTCACGACAGAGTTCGTCTCGGGATCGATTCGCAGGAGCCTGGCAATGCTGGGGTTGAGGCTCCAGACCGCCCCCTCGCCGATTGCAAGGCCGCCCATTCCCGGTGGCCACGGCGGCACGCGGATCGTGGCGGTGACCCTGGCACCGCGAGGGAAGGGGCCCTGCCCCGGAATCTGAAGGAGCGCTTTCGACACCGTGGCCGCGGGGACGGGAGCGCCGCCCGCCGTCGAACTGATACGTGTCAGGGTGCTCGAGGCGAAGCTGCTCGCCCAGACCGACGTTCCCGCCGGCGTCAGCGCGAACGCGGAGGCATCCGCTGGCTGCGCGAAGCGGATCGGAACCCCGGCCTTTTTCCCCGAATGCACGTCGATGCGGGTGACGGTGCCGAACCCTGCGCGGCCGACGAAGAGGTAGCCGCCGGCGACGGCAAGCGAACTCGGCTCGGCGCCGACCTGGATGGGTTCACCAATCGTCCGAAGCGTTCGCGGGTCGATGCGCGTGACGGTGCCTCGCTCGCGGTCGGCGAACCAGACTTCGCCGCCGGCGACGACGATCCCGATCGGGAACCCGCCCACGTGCAGTGGAGTGATCCTGCCGGTGGCCGGGTCGATGCGCACTACCTCGCCCGCGTCGGCCGCAGTGACCCAGATAGAACGGGCACCGACCGTCAGCCCGAGGTTTCGCCCTGGTGGCAGCTCGAGCGGGGATCCGGTCGGCAGCAGCGTGCCGGCATCGACGCGGATGAGCTCCCCCGGCTGAGTCTGCAGCACCCACAGCGTCTTGCCGTCTCGCGCGAGGGGACCGAGCAAGCCTGGATACGGTCGGCTGAATTTGAGCTCGCCGGTACGCCAGTCACGCGCGTCGATTCGACTCGGACCCGCCCCGTCACCGCCCTCGTGCTCGACCGAGACGTACAGCGTGTCGCCGGCGTGCAGGAGGTACGACGCCTGTCCACCGATGTCGACACCGCGCGTGAGCGAGTCCGTGGCGAGCGCGAGGCGATAGATCGGCTGCTTGTGGACCGGCCTCTTCGGGTCGACAAGCCCGAACCAGAGGGCCTCCTCACCGGCGGCCAGCGAGCCCGGATGGCCTGGGACGATTTTCGTGGCCGTGACCCCTCGCGTGGTCACGCTGTCGCCCGAGCCTCGTGTGGCCAGCAGAACGGCGCCGGCGATCGCCACCAGAGCAGAGGCCGCGATCACCGCGATGCGAAAGCGCCGTCGCCCGGGGTCGCGCGCCGGCGGTGCGGGTGCGTCCACGCGATCATCATTTCACGGTCGCCGAGGGTTTCCACCGAAATCGCGCAATCCAAGGGGAAACCCTTATTTGCGGCCACGGCGGTGTGCGACGATTGACAGATGGTGAAGCGGGTCCTGATCGTCGACGACCACGAGCCCTTTCGCGCGATCGCGCGGGAGCTTCTGGAAGCTGCGGGGTACGTGGTCTCGGGAGAAGCGGCCGACGGCGCGGAAGCCCTGGCCGCGGTCGCAGCCGACGTGCCCGACGCCGTACTGCTCGACGTGCAACTCCCCGACCGCGACGGATTCTCGGTCGCAACGGCCGTCACGGCCAACGGCGGGCCGTTCGTCGTGCTCATCTCCTCGCGCGAGGCGGAGGATTACGGTCGGCGCATCGCGGCCTGCGGCGCGCGCGGCTTCATTGGCAAGGGGCAGTTTTCAGCGGCTGCGTTCTCCGCCCTCGTCGCGTGATGTCGTCGACCCTCGCCACTCCCACGCGGACAGCGAGCATGCTGCGCGACCCGGTGCTCCTCGCGCCGGCAATCGTGGTTGCAGGTCTCGGCATCGGTTGGCTCGGAGTCGACGCCGGCGCCTCCGGCGTGCGCGTGGCCGCGGATCTCGCGCTCTCGTGGACCCTCGTCGCGGCTTCACTCGTCGCTCTGGAGCGGAGGCGCTGGAAGCGATCTCGCGCTCTACTCGCCTTGGCCGCGTTCACGCTGCTCGCCGCGGATCTTCAGTGGGCGGGTGCGAATGTCTTGTGGACGCTCGGCTTCCTGCTCGACACGGCCTGGGTGGCCCTCCTCGTCCAGGTTGTGCTGACCTTCCCTGAGGGTCGCGCCTGGTCGGGCGCCGCCCGCGTTGCCATCGCAGGCGCCTATCTGGCGACGTTCGGCGGTCAGCTCATCGGCGCATTCGTGTCGCCCGACTCTCGCGACGTGCTCTCTGTCGCGCGACAGCAGACGGTCGCCGACGCCGTCGACCGCGTGCAGGGAACCCTCGCCGTCGCCGCCGCGCTCGGCGTGCTGTGGCTGCTCGTGCGCCGGTTGCGCGTGTTGCGCGGACCCGCACGACGTGCGCAGGCGCCGTTGCTCGTCGCCGCAGCAGTCGCAATTCCTCCGCTCGTTCTGTCGCTGGCCTGGATGACCGCGACCGGTGAGGGCTCGGCGACGATCGACGCGATCGATCGCTGGGTCGCGCTGCTTGTTCCTCTCGGCCTCGTCGCGGGACTGTCGTGGTCGCGACTGCGCCGCTCGGAGGCGTCCGACCTCGTGGTCGAGCTGCGGACCGACGAAGCGACGAGCCTGCGAGAGCGTCTCGCCAAGGTGCTCGGCGACCCGACCGTCGACGTCGCCTATCGCCTGGGCGATGGCCGGCACGTGGACGCGGCGGGCCGGCCGCTGGAGCTCCCGCATGGCCCGGAGCGGGCGATCACGCTCGTGACCGTGCGGGGCGAGGAGGTTGCTGCGCTTGTGCACGACCCGGCGTTGCTGGATGAGCCGGCCCTGGTGGAGGCCGTTCGAGCAACGGCGGGGCTCGTGCTCGAGAACGAGCGCCTCGCGGCAGAAGTGCGGGCGCAGCTCGCCGAGGTGCGCGCTTCGCGCACCCGCATCGTTGCGGCGACCGACGCCGAGCGGCGGCGAATCGAGCGCAATCTCCACGACGGGGCCCAACAGCGGCTCGTCACGCTTTCCCTGGCGCTCGGGATCGCGGCAGCGCGCCAAGATGCCGCCGGCTCGGATGTACTGGCGCGAGCGCGTGATGAGGTCGACGAGGCGATCGCCGAGCTGCGCGAGCTCGCGCGCGGCATTCACCCGACCTTGCTGCGGGAGGAGGGACTGCTGACGGCGGTCGAGGCGCTGGCGCGGCGGACGCCGCTTCCGGTGACGGTGGAAGGCTCGGCCGGAGATCGTCTCCCCGACGCTGTGGAGCTTGCTGCCTACTTCCTGGTCTCGGAAGCCCTCACGAACGTCGTCAAGCACGCCGCCGCTTCGCAGGCCACCGTGCGCCTCGAGCGCATGGGCGGGACCCTTCGGGTGGTCGTCGCGGACGACGGCGTGGGCGGCGCTCGTGCCGCCGCGGATTCAGGTCTGGCGGGCCTCCGCGACCGGCTGGAAGTGCTGGATGCCAGGCTCATCATCGAGAGCCACCCCGGCGCGGGCACGAGCATCAGTGTCGAGATCCCATGCGGGTAGTGATCGCCGACGACGCGCCGCTGATCCGTCAGGGCATTGCCACGCTGCTCACCGAAGCTGGGCTCGACGTCGTCTCCCAGGTCGGCGATGCCCGCGCCCTGCTCGCGAGCGTGCGCGACGAGCGTCCCGATGTCGCGCTCATTGATATCCGCATGCCCCCGACTCATACCGACGAGGGGCTGCGCGCGGCGCAGGAGATTCGCGCGAGCTACGGGGAGACGGCGGTCGTGGTGCTCTCGCAGCACCTCGAGGCCGAATACGCACTTCGGCTCATCGAGGAGAGCCCCGAGGGTGTGGGATACCTCCTGAAGGAGCGCGTGGGTCGTGTCGAGCAACTGGTCGACGCCATCCAGCGCGTGGGAGCCGGTGAGTGCGTCATCGACCGGGCCGTCGTCGACGAGTTGATGGCCAACCGCCGCCATGCGGATCCCGCCGCGGACCTCACGCCGCGCGAGCGGGAGATCCTCGCGCTGATGGCGGAGGGACGCTCAAATCAGGGCATCTGCGGGGCCCTTTGGCTCAGCCCGAAGACCGTCGAGGCGCACATCCGAAACGTCTTCGCGAAGCTGGGGATCACAGCAGCGGCCGAGGACAACCGCCGCGTCCTCGCCGTCCTCACCTACCTGAGGCGCTGAGAGAGCCGGCCGCCTGGCCACTCGCTTGAGCCGTAATCACCGAGCCCGCGATGGCGAACGATGAGCGAACGGGAGCGCGACGATCGACGCCGGGTGCGCGAGCCGAACATACGGCTGAACATAAGCCACGGCGCGTGGTTGCAGTCGTGTGGCGCCGTCGGCGAGTCATCGGGGCGGGACGGTCTGAACGCCGACCGTTCGACGCAGCGTCTGTGCGCGGGCTGCAGCATCCGTGCGTCGAGGCGGTGGAGGCGTTGACAGGTGACGAGGCAACCTCGATGGTGTCGCGAGCGGACACCTGTGAACCTGGAGGATCGGATGCCTTCCGTCGATCACGAGCGCACGATTCGCGACTACTTCAATGCGTGCACTGCGGGCGACACCCGGGTGATTGCCTCGTTCTTCGCGCCGGACGCGGTGCACTACTTTCCCGACGGCGATACGTACCCGGACGGCTCCCCGCAGCGCGCGTTTCGCGGCGCCGACGCGATCGGACACGGGTTCGGCGACCGGTTCGGTGGCGAGTTCCGCACGCGCTGGACGGTCGATCATGTGATCGTGGATGCCGAGCGGCGCGAGGCGGTGATCGAGTGGTCGAACTTCAAGCCGTCGGTGTCTCCCGAGGCTCGCCTGCGCGGCGCGGAGTTCTACCGTTTCGACGCCGCCGGCAAGATCGTCGAGATCCGCGCCTACTACGCGTGTCCGCCCGGTGACCCGGGCCGCCCGTACGAGCTCGGCGAGTTCGACTACGCCGGGCGTGGGTACCCGGTCGCCGATCGCTAGACGCGGTCAGGCGTCGGTGAGGTCGGTCATCGAGATGTAGGTGACGACCTGGCCGACGTTGTGCAGGGCGGCGAGCTTGTCGGCGTGGAAGCGCTCGTAGGCCGGGAGGTCTGGGACCTCGACGCGTAGCAGGTAGTCGAAGTTGCCGGTGACGTGGTGGCACTCGACGACCTCGGCGATGGCGCGCGCGCCTTCCTGGAAGCGCTGGATGTGCTCGCGCTGGTGGCGGACGAGACGGACTGCGACGAAGGCGGTCAGCCCGCGGCCGTCGGCTTTCGGGTCGATGATCGCCCGGTAGCCGCGGATCACCTGCTGGTCCTCGAGGCGTCGTAGCCGTCGCGAGCAGGCCGATGCCGACAAGCCCGTCGCGCTTGCCAGCTCGGCGACGGTTGCTCGGCCATCGCGTCGCAGGAGGTCGAGAATCACGCGATCCGGAGCATCGAGCACGGCCATCGTTGACGTATCATTGCGCAAACGAGGCATGGATGCGCACGATTTGTGCGCAAATACATCAATTGTCGGCACCGGTTCGCGATCCGATGAATGAGCATGCAGACTCGTTGCATGCCCGATCATCGCCGCGCGCCGGTCACGGCCGCCATTCACACGAAGCGTGCGGCAACGCTCGCTCGCCCTGTCTCCTCTCCGATCTTCCAGACGACGACGTTCGCGCTCCCGTCTGCCGCCGACCTCTCCCGCGTGGCAATCGAGGTCGCGACGCCGGACTTCTACACGCGCCACGGGAACCCGAACCACGTCGAGCTGGCCGACGCGGTCGCGACGCTCGAGGGCGCCGAGCGCGGCCTCGTCTTCGGCTCGGGCATGGGCGCGCTCACCACCGCGGTGCTCGCGCTGGTCCGAGCAGGCGACCACGTGGTGGCGCAGCGGAGCATGTACGGCGGCTCGCTGAGCCTTGTGCAGGCACTGCTGCCACGCCTCGGGGTCGACTGCACTCTCGTCGAGCAGACGGACGTCAGCGCCTGGGAGGACGCCGTCACGCCCGCCACGCGGCTGTTCCTGATCGAGTCGCCGAGCAACCCGCGGCTCGAGATCACCGACGTCGCAGCGGTCGCCGCGATCGCGCGCGAGCGCGGCATCGTGACGCTGGCGGACAACACGTTCGCGACTCCCGTCAACCAGCGGCCGATCGCGCTCGGCGTCGACCTCGTCTGGCACAGCGCGACGAAGTACCTGGCCGGCCACTCGGACACCTCAGCCGGCGTCGTCGTCGGTCCGGATGCCCTGATCGAGACGATCTGGAACATGTCGTTGACGGTCGGCGCGGTGCTAGGCCCGTTCGACGCCTGGCTCGTGACACGCGGGATCCGCACGCTGCACCTGCGCGTCGAGCGCCACAACACGACGGGAGCGGTCGTCGCCGACCACCTGAGCCGGCGTCCCGAGATCGCCGTCGTCAACTATCCCGGCCTCCACGCCCACCCCTCGCACGCGATCGCTGCGCGCCAGATGGACGGGTTCGGCGGCGTCCTCAGCTTCGAGCTGCGCGGCGGGTTCGACGCCGCGGCGAAGACGATCGAAGGGCTCGAGCTGTTCCAGCTTTCCGCGAGCCTCGGCAGCGTCGAGAGCCTCGCCGTGCATCCGGCGTCGATGTGGCGCGCCGTGCTCACGGACGACGAGCTCGTCGCAGCCGGTCTGAAGCCCGGCCTCGTCCGGCTCGCCTGCGGCCAGGAAGACCCGGCCGACCTGATCGACGACCTCGACCGCGCGCTGGACGCGCTCCGAGGGTAGGCCGCGTACGCGAGACCGTCGGAACGAGCGCGCCATTGTCGGGGCTTGAATCAGCTCGGTCTGAACATACCGTTGAACATACGGCTGACGCTCTCCGATGCCCTTGGATGTCCGTCGATGTCCGCGCGACCCTCAGCAGCGACGTGCAAATGAGGGACGTAACCAGCCGATTTACAGGGAGAACGCGTTCGATCGGCTGCGAGTAGCGATCAGCCGGCCGACGCTTTCAAGGCAGCCATGTTAGACCGCTCCGTTACCCCGCCTGGCTTGATTATGCGGTTTTCGGGCTGTTTTTAACTTCGCTCGAAACCGACCGTGTATGAGCGGCAGCGGTTTCGGCGCCTGAATCTCGCTTAACCATGCCGTTCGCGATGCGTACGTGGCTGGAGGCAGCCACGTACGGCGTGGATCGCGCCGCCGTGAGGCCAAGGCGGTCATCGCACACGAGGCGCACGCCGACTATCGGCTCGGCTGCTCGTCCCGGCGTGTCGAGATCCGCTCGGCGGCAACCCGACGCGTACGGCGGTCGTCAGACCGAATCGGTTTGGTGCGCGAGCGCTTCGAGCACCGCTGCGGTGTTCGACACCCAACCGAACAGTGTCTCGATCACCTTTAGCGATGCGTCGTGCGTGCCGAGCGGTTCGGAGGTGCAATCCTCGAGCACGACGCAGGTGTAGTCGCGGAACGTCGCGTCCCGCACCGTCGACTCCACGCATACGCTCGTGGTGCAGCCTGCGACGAGCAGTTGCGTGACTCCCAATCCGCGCAGGACATCATCGAGTTCCGTTTCGAAGAACCCGCTGTAGCGGTGCTTCGACACGACGATGTCGCCAGGCTCAGGCGCGAGGTCCGGCACGTTCCTGGTGTTCCAGGTTTCGCGGACGAGGACCCGGCTTGGTGACCCATCCGGTGCATCGACCGTAGCGCCGAGCGCGAGCGGGCGGTGTTTGACACGGTGCGGTCCCTCGGGCGGGCCCGCGTCCGAAAGATCGGGCGCATGCTCCATGTTGAGGTAGACGACAGGAATGCCCGCGGCGCGCACGGCGTCAAGCACCGGGCGCGTTGCCTGGGCGGCGGCGGCGATCCCGCTGATGTCGATGCCAGCGCTTTCGAACATGCCGCCGGGTGAGGCGAAGTCGTTTTGCGCGTCGATCACGATCATGGCGACGCGGCGAGGATCGAGGTCGAGTGGCTCGGGTCGGGCATCGAGTCTCACCATCGCGGCCGATCATAAGAAAGTTCGAAAAGTGCGACCGCCACTACAGTCGCCGGCCGCGAGGCTCGTTCGCTCGATGACGCTCGGCAACTACAGCCCGAGGATCAGGGCCAGTGCCTCATCGAGCGCGTGGATCTCACTGGCGCTGAGGCGGCCTGCCGACTTCCCCAATCGCTGAGGATCGACCACCGTCGTTTGCTCGACGAGCGCGCGTGTCTCCGCGCCTGCGATCGTGATGACCGGCCTGAAGCTCGCTGCCAGCGCGCTCTGAGACGTCGGGGTGACGAGCAGCGTACTCAGGCCGAGCAGTTCGTCCGCTTGGACGACGACGGCGTAGCGCGCCCCGCGCTGTTCGTGGCCGCGCGCACGACGTAGCGCGGGTAGACGGAAGATCTCGCCGCGCACCATCTCAGGTCGCAGGCGGGGCGAGTTCGGCGAGGTGATCGCGGATCGCGAGCATCTCCGCGCGGTCGGCCTCGTCGCTCGCGATGCGCTGCACTTCCTCGGCGAGCGCCGAGCGGGAGAGGCGCCGGGCGGCTCCCTCTTGCAGCGCGATGCGCACCGCTTCGGAATCACTCAGCCCCTGCGCGCGCAATGTCCTCAGCGCGGCTTCGGACGCATCGTCGAGGCGGACATGCAGGGAGCGAGCCATGGCCAAAATGTAGCACGATTCGTGCTACGGGATACCTCGAGGAGACCTCCACCTCGAGTTGCTTGAACAAACCTCTGAACATACGGATGACGATCGCAGATGCTCTCCAACGTCCTTCAACGTCCGACGGGACGCGAGGGTCTACGTTCGGACGATCGTGAGTCTCCTCGGGTTTGCAGGGCAAATGGGCTCCGGATGAAGAACGTCGCGAACCGCCGGCCCACGCTTTCAAGGCAGCCACGTTAGACCGCTCCGTCACCCCGCCTGGCGCATGGTTGAGCCATATTTAGGCATTCCCGCCCCCTAGGGGGCAGCGAGCCTGTTGGCGGGGCCGCGTGGCTCGGAGCTGAGCCACCCAGCCCCGACGAACGCGTCCTCGTGGAGAACGTCCTCCCCGCGGTTGCGAACGCGTGTCAAAGTCGTTCTTCGATCCGTCCGCGTGCGGAGCGCAGCCCGAGCCAACCGACGATGCCCACGACAACGACAGCGGCGACGGCGTACAGCCCGTAGGTCTGAATCGCGTCGGCTGTTGCCTGGCCGGCGTAGTACGAGGTCAATCCCACTGCTGCCGCCCATACGATGCCCCCCGCGGCATTCCAGAACAGGAACCGCCGCCATTGCATGCGCGACAGGCCGGCGACCCAGGCGACGGTGTAGCGCAGAAGAGAGACGAAGCGCCCGAAGAAAACCGTCTTGCCTCCGTGGCGCGTCATGAGCGCCTCGGCGCGCGGAAGGACGCGGTCGCTGTGCTGGTTCAGCCAGCGCCAGCGCATGAAAAGCGCCCGTCCGCCGAG
>JALYLU010000136.1 GCA_030774075.1 Actinomycetota bacterium
GGCGCAGCTCGCGGCGAAGTGCGGCGTGCAGGTCGCGTCGGTGACGAACATGACGATCTGGGGCAACCACTCCGCCACGCAGTACCCCGACGTGTACAACGCCAAGGTCGACGGCACGCCGGCGAGCGACCTGGTCGATCACGGCTGGGTCGAGCGCGAGTTCATCCCGACGGTGCAGCAGCGGGGCGCCGCGGTGCTCGAGGCGCGGGGAGCATCGTCGGCGGCGTCGGCCGCATCGGCCGCGCTCGATCACGTGCGCGACTGGGCGCTCGGTACTCCGAGTGGCGACTGGGTCAGCATGGCCGTGTGCTCGGACGGGTCGTACGACGTGCCCGCGGGCCTGATCTCGGGCTTCCCGTGCACGACCGAGAACGGGGCGTGGAAGATCGTGCCCGGCCTCGACGTCAACGACTTCTCGCATGGCCGTATCGACGCGAGCGTGAGCGAGCTGGGTGAGGAGCGCGACGCCGTCGCCGAGCTCGGGCTGATCTGAGGGCCTGAGGTGAGGGCCTGAGGTGGGGGAAGTAGTCGGATGAGCGAGAGAGCGTGGCGGCAGCCGAGCCCCTACGGCGAGCTCACCGTCGTGCTCACCGACGCCGGCGTGCACGAGATCAGCCTCCCCGGCGACGAGCAGCCCGAGATCACGGTTACGAAAGCCGACCGTGCCGTCGCCCGTCAGCTCGACGAGTGGTTCGCGGGCCGGCGGCACGAATTCGACCTGCCTCTGGACCTTTCCGAGATCGACGGCTTCCGGCGGAAGGTGTTGGAGACGCTCGCGCAGGAGGTGCCGTGGGGCGAGGTGGTCTCCTACGGCGAGCTCGCGGTGCTCTCGGGGCGGCCGCGCGCCGCGCGGGCCGTCGGCAGCGCGATGCGTAACAACCCCATCCCCTTCGTGATCCCGTGCCATCGCGTCGTCGCGGCCGGCAACCGGATCGGCGGATACGGCGGGGGCCGGAACGCGGTCGCGCTCAAGCGCGAGTTGCTGGCGCGCGAAGGGGTTTCGACACTTCGCTGAAGAAGTCGTTGCCCTTGTCGTCGATGATGATAAAGGCCGGGAAGTCGCGGACCTCGATCCTCCAAACCGCCTCCATGCCGAGCTCGGGATATTCGAGCACCTCGACCTTGGTGATGCAGTCCTGCCCGAGACGCGCCGCGGGTCCGCCTATCGACCCGAGATAGAAGCCCCCGTGCTCCTTGCACGCATCGGTCACCGCACGTGACCGGTTCCCCTTGGCGAGCATGACGAGCGAGCCGCCGTTGCGCTGGAACAGATCGACGTAGGAATCCATGCGCCCGGCGGTCGTGGGTCCGAACGAACCCGACGCGTATCCCGCGGGCGTTTTCGCCGGTCCGGCGTAGTACACGCAGTAGTCGACGAGGTACTGCGGCATCCCATTGCCGGCGTCGAGCCGGTCCTTGATCTTCGCGTGCGCGATGTCACGTGCGACCACCATCGGGCCGTTCAGCATCACCCGCGTCTTGACGGGATAGCGCGACAGCGTCTGGCGTATCTGCGACATCGATTGCGTCAGGTCGATCTCGACGACCGCGGCCGCTTCGAGGTCTTCGTAGGTGACCTCGGGCAGGTAGCGCGCGGGGTCGGTCTCGAGCTCCTCGAGGAACACGCCTTCCGCGGTTATCTTGCCGAGGGCCTGGCGGTCGGCCGAGCAGGAGACGGCGAGCGCGACCGGACACGACGCGCCGTGGCGGGGGAGCCGGATCACCCGCACGTCGTGGCAGAAGTACTTGCCGCCGAACTGCGCGCCGATCCCGAATGCCTGCGTGAGCGCGAGCACTTGCGATTCGAGCTCGCGATCGCGAAAGCCGCGTCCGAGCTCGTTGCCGGTCTCGGGGAGCGAGTCGAGGTAGCGGGCCGACGCGAGCTTCGCGGTCTTCAGCGCGAACTCGGCCGACGTGCCGCCGATCACGAGCGCGAGGTGGTAGGGCGGGCACGCGGCAGTACCCAGAGTGCGAAGCTTGTCGTCGAGCCACGTCATCAACGACGACGGGTTCAGCAACGCTTTCGTTTCCTGGAACAGCAGGCTCTTGTTCGCCGAGCCGCCGCCCTTCGCCATGAACAGCAGCTTGTATGCGTCGCCGTCGACGGCTTCGATCTCGATCTCGGCCGGGAGGTTCGTGCCGGTATTGCGTTCCTCGTAGAGGGTGAGCGGCGCGAGCTGCGAGTAGCGCAGGTTGTCTTCGGTGTACGTCCGGTAGATGCCGCGCGCGATCGCCTCGCGGTCGCCGCCGCCGGTCACGACGAGCTCCCCCTTCTTCCCTTTGACGATCGCCGTTCCCGTGTCCTGGCACGAGGGGAGAACCCCACCGGCCGCGATGCACGCGTTCTTCAGCAGCTCGAGCGCGACGAAGCGGTCGTTGGGCGACGCCTCGGCGTCGTCGAGGATCGCGCGCAGCTGGGCGAGGTGACCGGGCCGCAACATATGCGCGATGTCGAACATCGCCCGGCTGGTCAGCCGCGTCAGCGCCTCGGGCTCGACCTGGACGAAGCGGCGGCCGCCGGCGGAGAAGGTCGAGACGTGCTCGGCGGTGAGGAGCCGATACGGCGTGTCGTCGGCGCCGACCGGCAACAGCTCCTGATACGCGAACTCGGGCATGGTCAGAAAGTACCGTGCAGCGGGGAGGATCTCATGACCGAGTCCGGCTACCGCGTCGAGCACGACTCGATGGGCGAGGTGCGCGTGCCTGCGGACGCCCAATGGGGCGCACAGACCCAGCGCGCGATCGAGAATTTTCCGATCTCGGGGCGACCGATCGCCACCGCCCTCGTGCACGCGCTCGCATTGATCAAGGCCGAGGCGGCGCGCGTCAACCAGCTCGACCGGCCGCGGAAGGACGCCATCGCGGCGGCGGCCGAGGAGGTGGTGAGCGGCGCGCGCGACGACCAATTCCCGATCGACGTGTTCCAGACCGGGTCGGGTACGTCGTCGAACATGAACGCGAACGAGGTCATTGCCCGGCTCGCATCGGCCCGGCTCGCCGACGGGAACGTGCACCCGAACGACCACGTCAACATGTCGCAATCGTCGAACGACGTGTTTCCGTCAGCCGTGCATCTCGCGGCTGCGCTCGCGATCACGCAGGGTCTCGTGCCCGCGATGGAGAAACTCACCAAGGCGCTGCGCAAGAAGCAGCGCGAGTTCGCGCACGAGGTAAAAAGCGGCCGCACCCATCTCATGGACGCGACGCCGGTGACGCTCGGGCAGGAGTTCGGCGGCTACGCGGCGCAGATCGAAGAGGGCATCGCCCGTTTGCACGACACGTTGCCGCGGCTCTGTGCACTGCCACTCGGGGGGACCGCGGTCGGCACGGGCATCAACGCGCCGAAGGGCTTCGCCCGCAAGGTGATCGCACGTCTCGCCACGCGCACCGGCCTCCCGCTCACCGAGGCCAAGGACCACTTCGCGGCCCAGGGCGCGCGCGACGCGCTCGTCGAGACGAGCGGCCAGCTTCGCGTGCTCGCGGTGTCGTTGATCAAGATCGCGAACGATCTTCGGTGGATGGCGAGCGGTCCGCGCACGGGTCTCGGCGAGATCCGGCTGCCCGACCTCCAGCCCGGTTCGTCGATCATGCCGGGCAAGGTCAACCCCGTGATCCCCGAGGTCGTGACGCAAGTGAGCGCGCAGGTGATCGGCAACGACGCCGCGATCGCGTTCGGCGGCTCACAGGGGAACTTCGAGCTGAACGTGTTCGTTCCGATCATCGCCCGCAATTTGCTCGAGTCGATCGATCTGCTCGCGAGCGCGTGTTCGGTGTTCGCGGACAAATGCATCAGGGGAATCGAGGCCAACAGTGCGACGCTCGAGCGGAACGCGGAGTCGTCGCCTGTGATCGCCACGGCGCTCGTTCCCCATCTGGGCTACGAGACCACCGCCGCGATCATCAAGGAGTCCAGCCGCACCGGGAAGTCGATCCGCCAGGTCGTGCGTTCACGCAAGCTGATGACCGACGCGGAGCTCGATCGCGCGCTCGACGTCGAGGCGATGACCCGCGGCGGGATCATCGAGTAATGCCGTCCGAACAACACGATTCGAGACGGGCGATCGTCGCGGCGCTCGCCGCCAACCTGGGGATCGCCATCCTCAAGTTCGTGGCGTTCCTCGTGACCCAATCGAGCTCGATGCTGTCGGAGTCGATCCACTCGGTTGCGGATACGGGCAATCAGGGGCTGCTGCTGATCGGACGGGCGCGGGCCGGCCGGCCGGCCGACGAGCAGCATCCGTTCGGATACGGAACGTTGCGCTACTTCTACGCGTTCGTCGTCGCGTTCGTGCTGTTCAGCCTCGGCGGCGTGTTCTCGATCTACGAAGGCGTCGACAAATTGCGCCATCCGCACGAGCTCGAGAGCGCGGTGTGGGCAATCGGCGTCCTGCTCGGCTCGATGGTGATGGAGGGGTTGTCGTTTCGCACTGCGATCCGGGAAGCCAACGCGGTGCGTCCCGCGGGCGAGTCGTGGTGGCAGTTCATCCGCCACACCAAGAATCCCGATCTTCCGGTCGTGCTGCTCGAGGACTCGGCCGCGCTCGTCGGCCTCGTGATCGCGCTCTTGGGTGTCGTCGTCGCCGACGTGACCGGCAACGGCCGTTGGGACGGCATGGGCAGCCTCGGAATCGGGATCCTGCTCGTCGGAGTCGCGATCGTTCTCGTGATCGAGATGGGAAGCCTGCTCCTCGGCGAAGCCGCGCGGCCCGAGGTCGTCGAGCGCATCCGGCGCACGATCGACGCGTTCCCGGGTGTGCAACGCTGCATCCATCTGCGCACCGAGCATCTCGGTCCCGACGAGATCGTGGTCGCGGCGAAGGTGGAGTTCGACCCCGACCTCACGGTGGCGGAGCTCGCAGCCACGATCGACGCACTCGAGGTCGAGATCCGGAAGACGGAACCGCGGGCCACACTGATCTTCGTGGAGCCGGACGTCTACCGCCAGCCGGCCGGCTAGAAGCTCGAGAGCGCGCGCGGCAGAACCTCGGCGAGGTCGCTCGTATCGCGTGCGTCGAAGTTCCACGCATCCGTCGCCTGGGCGATCTTGCGCAGGGTCGCGAGATCAGCGTCGTTGCCGTAGGCGATCGTGAAGACCGGAATGTTCGGGTTCGTCGCGAGGTGCGCGAGAAGCGCGGTTTGGCTGTTGTCCTGCTCGTCTTCGTTGTATCCGTCGGTCAGCAGCACCACGGCGTTGATCCGCTGCGGATCGGCGCGGCGCGCGACACCGTCGAACGCATCGCGCGTCGCGGCGTAGAGCGGTGAGCCCTGCTCGGGTGTGAGCGACGGGATCGCTCTCAGCAGCGCGCGCCGGCGGGCGGCGAGCGGCCCGAGCGGCACAACGTCGCGCCAGTTCGGGCTGACCGGGTTCGACAGCTTGGTCGTGAAGATGCGCAGCCCGAAGTCGTCGTCGGGCGCGAGCTGGTCGAGCGCACCGGCCAGCGCGGCCTGCGCGAGCGAGATCTTCGTCGGGCCGTCGCGCCTGGTCGGGCCGTCGAGCTTGGCAACATCGCCCATCGAGTCGGAGACGTCGAACAGGAACAGCACGCGGGCCCGGCGGCGGGTGGTCTGCCAGTGGGCGAGCGCCTGCTCGATTGCGGCGGGTGACGCGGGTGCGACCGCACTGGTGCGCGCCGTGGCGTCGACCCCGTTGGTCGGAACGACGAGGTCGGCCCGCACCGCTGCGACCCTCGCCTGCGCACCTAGGCGAAAGCCCGCGGCCGCGACCTTCGCCTGCGCCGCGGGTCGGAGGGCGAAGTTCGTGAACTGCCGGGCGCCGGCGCGTGCGGCGGACGACGACCAGGGCGCATCGAGGACGATCATCGGATTGTCGCTCTCGATGCCTGCGTCCTTCGGATAGATCGCGACGAGCGGCAGTGCCGGGCGCGAGCCGCGCCCACCGAGTGAAACGTCGTCCTGCGCGTGACCCGTGTTGTACGCGACGACCGAACGCTCGTCAGCGATGACCGCCGAGAGATACGTCAGCGCGCTCGAGGTGGATCTCTTCGCCAGCCGTTGCCAGTTGTCGAAGTACACCTGCGTGGAATCGCCGTAGTACACGACCGACTGTTCGAGGGCGCGGGCGTCTCCGACCGCGGAAGACGACGCGGCGAGCGCGATCGTGGCGTCGAGACCGGTCGTAGACCAGGAGGGGTTGCCCTTGCCGAGGCGGAACGGTCCCCATTCGTGATGTCCGTACGCGCCCCACCCCCGTTCGTTCCGAGCGAGCTGCGCGAGGTCGCTCCAGCCGAGTTGTCGGTGCGGGTAGTCGAGGGCGCGGGCCATGGGCGCCGGCATCGCGATGACGAGTGGCGTGCGCGCGAACGGCGTGCCGTTTGGTGCCATCGGCCGCCGGTGCTGATCGGCCAAGCGCACGTTCAGCAACTGCCCCCACATCGTCGATCCGGGAACCCACGCGACGGGCGCCGGGCCGAGGCGCTTCGAGTCAGGCCAGTTGCCGACGAGCTCACGCATCGCGACGGATGCGTCGACCGTCTGTACGCGTACGAACGCGCATCCACCGTCGCGCATCCGCGCGGACGACGATCCGTTGAAATGCGACGCGGTGTCGGCGAGGAGCGACGCCGTCTCCGGCGCGGCCGCGATGTCGACCGGGACACACTTCCCCGGATCGCTGAGGGGCACGACCGTCGTGCTCTCGCGATACGCGCACGCGCTCGTCAGCAGCGGGATCAGACACAAGGCGGTTCGCAAACGCCCCACGGCTAGTCCTCTGCTTCTTCTATTGCGCGGTCGGCGCCGAGTGCGAGCAGGAGATCCTCGTGCAGCTGCATCCAAACCGTGTGGTACGAGTCGAGCCGTGGCGAGGTGAGCCATTCGGTCGCGCCCTCGTCGACGCGCGCCAACGCGGCGCGGAGTCGTGGACGGTACGCGGCGAAACGATCGATCTCGCGGCCGAGGCGCGACGCCACGGGCCCGATCCGCTCGTCGAGCGCGTGCAGGCGATCTACCACTGACCAGTCGTAGCGCGGATCGCGGTGATCGTTCGGGCTGCCCCCCGGCTGCACCTGCCAGTCGCTGCAGACCCGCAGTAGCTCACGGTTCAACGGCAAGAAGCGCTCGTACGCACGCTGCGCGACACGCTCCTCCTCTCCGCCCGCGGGCAGGCGGGCCCACGACGCATGCGTCACCCGGCCCTCCGCCGTGATGCGGATCCCGCGCGCGCTGCGGGCGACGAATCCGTCGTCGATGAGAAGGGTGACGATCTCGGTCTCCTGGAGCTCGACCACGCCGCGCAGGCGAACCTCGTGCAGCAACCGGAACGTCGCGTCGTCGGGCGCGGTCACGTCGAGATGGTAACGGTGACCGCCCGACTACATTCGGTCACCGTGACCGACATCGGGACGGGTACGCGCGTGTTCGAGGCCGAGCCGGTTCGGGGCTCGTGGCGTCGGCTGACGACGCCCGACGACGTGCTCGAGCTCATGGACACGACGGCCGAGGGCGTCGTGGCCTGTGTCGCCGATGCCGGCGCCACATTCCTCGCGCCGATCTTCGATGAGCTCGCGGCCGTGGTGTGCCTTTCGGGCACACCGCTCTCGCATATCGGCATCGTCAGCCGCGAGTACCAGGTTCCGTGCGTCATGGGTGCCGCACTCGTCGGCCCCGAACCCGCCGACGGCGACCCGGTCGAGGTCGATTGCTCGACCGAGCCCGGCGTCGTGCGGAAACTGGCGTGACGCTCCCGTCTCGAGCCGAGATCGAACGCTGGATTCGCTATCACAGCGGGGTCTCGTACGCGTTGACGACCGAGCGCACCGCGCTCGAGTCGGCGCTGATACCGGTGAGTGCGTACATCCTGATCGCATGCGTCGAGTGCTACCGGCGTTATCCCGAGATCATCGACGAGATCAACCGGGCGATGCCCCCGGAGGAGCTCGGCCGCGCGGGCCATCGACTCACGACGCAGATCGATCCGGTGCACATGTGGGCCGTGCCCAACTTTCCCCTGGTCGGACGCAAGGTGCTCATGGCCGCAGGTCTCGTCGACGCCACCGACGACGCGCGTCGACTGGCAACGATCTTCGAGTTCTGGACCCGGGCCTCGGTCGCGTACCGATTCGACGACGGCACGCATCAGGCATCCGACGTAAACGGCGCGGCCACCCCGTATCGCGCCCGCGTCGACGAGATCGCGGCCGCGTGCGAGCCGGTCGCCGATCAAGAGCACCGCGCGGCGATCAGTCGCCTCAACGCGTTGCTCACCTCGTACCTCTTCCTGCTCTGGTTCGATACCCGCTCCGGCTATCAGGACACGGGCCCGTACCGGCTTCCCGACGGTCGGACACTCCTGATGCGCGCGTACAACCGTCTCGGCGTGTCGCACTTCCCGTGGAGCGCCGAGGTATCGGCCGCGATGCCACACCACGAAGTGCTCGGCGCGTTCGTGCTGCGCGACGCGCGCTTGCGCGTGACCGATTTCGGCACGTCGTTGACCCAGCCCGAGGACTATTGGCCCTGCGTCGACGCGTTCGCGTTTTTCGACGTGGCCTCGGGGTCGCTCGTCCCGATCGACCGCGCGCAGCGTGACGCGCTCGCCCGCGCCGCGAAGTCGGCTCAGAAACAGCTGTACCGCAAGATCGCAGCCATGGAACGCCGGGCCAAGATCGACGCCGGCGCCTACGTGTACTTCACCTTCCTCCGCCCCTTCGCCGAGCTCGCGGGAGTCGACATCGACTGGACCGTGCCGCGCGACAGCACTGACCTCTACCCGCTCCTCGAGCTCGTCGACGGCGCGATCGCACCGTCGCCCGAAAGCCCGGTCGACACCCCCGAGACGTATTACCTACCACTGCCGTGAGTCGCTGGCTGCTCGACTTCGCCACGTCCCGCCAGTTCGCCGGCTTCGTCCGGCTCGAGCTGCGCGAGGCCGAACAGATCGCGTGGTACTGGACCTACCTCGTCGGCGTTCCCGACGTCGAGGGCCTGGTCGTCGTGCGCGACCACGAGGTAGTGCTCCCGCGCCAGGGGCTCGAGATCCGCGCCGAGGGTCTGTGGGCCGAACTGTGTTGCGAGGCGCGGCGCGAGCACTGGACATTCGGACTCGAGGCGTTCGGCGTGCGCCTCGACGCAGCCGGCGACGCGCTGCGAGCCGGCGGCGAGATCGGGGAACGGGTTGCCGTCGGTCTCGACCTCGAATGGGAGGTCGGCGACGACGGCCCGCCCGCGGGGATCGTGCACGGCGACGTGCTCGTCGGGCGCGCTCGCCACGAGATCGACGCGCTCGGCTGGTTCTACGACGACGACGCGCCGGATCCCGGCGCAGTCGTTGGTGAGGTGGTGTCGACGGTGTACGTCCCGCTCGGAGACGACCGCGGCTACGTCGAGCGGAGCCTCGTGCGCGTGGGTGCGACTGGTGGCCGCTCGCGATGGTCGCTGGACCGGTACGTCGATCCTTGATCTAGGGTTTGCGGATGTTCACAGGACGTCTCGTCGGTATGTACACCGCCGCCGAGGCCGGCGCGCCGCTGGCGCCGAGCACCGAGTTGCGCGCGATCGAGGGTGTGGGTCTCGACGGTGATCGCTACGCCACCGAGGTCGGTACGTACTCGGAGCGGGTCGGACCGGACCGCCAGGTGACGTTCGTGGAGCGCGAGGTGATCGCCGCGGTCAACCGCGAAGCGGGCGTCGAGCTCGCCGAGCAGGAGACGCGCCGAAACCTCGTCACCGAAGGTGTGCCGCTGCACCACCTCATCGGTCAGACGTTCCTCGTCGGCGACGTCGTCTTCCGCGGGATCAAGTCGTGCCCACCATGCGCCTATCTCGAGAAGGCGACGCGGCCCGGTGTGCGCGCCGCCCTCGAGAACCGTGGCGGCCTGCGAGCGGAGGTCGTGCGCGGCGGCACCCTCCGGATCGGCGACGAGATCACCGCCGTGCCCAGCTGACCCATGGAC
>JALYLU010000137.1 GCA_030774075.1 Actinomycetota bacterium
GGGGCACCGCCGCCCGCAATTCTTGCGGTGCGCATCGGCGGCGGTCAGGTCGAGATCCTTACCGACCGTCCACCCGAGCGACCCCCGAGGGGGTTCCGCACGACCGACAACGCACGGGGCTGGATCACCCGCCCCGAATCGACCATCGACGACCTGCGCGATCTCACAGCCGGCGCGTGCGCGCCGCTCCCAGCTCTCACCACCTTGGGCGACATCGATGGTGACCGCCTACTTGTGGACGTCGAGTCAGCCGGCACGCTGACCGTCGACGGCACTCGCGAACGGGTCAGAGCATTCATCCGACACATCGCCGTCGAGCTCGCGACGAGCACCTGGGTGGATCATGTCGACGTCCTCGCGGTCGGCATGACGGAACTCGACATCGTCGGTGCGCAGCGCATCCATCACTTGACCGACATTGATGCCGCCCTCGACGAGCTTGAGGCCGCTGCTCACACCATGGGCGATGCACTCGAATCGGCTCAGTACGCGCGAACTCTCGAAGCGCGTATGTCGGAGCATCCCGACGACGGATGGATCCCGACGATCCTCGCGTGTGCCGATCCCCTCGACCCGGACGTACTCGCGCGTGTACGGGCAATCACGGGTGACGGTGGGCGCGGGACTGGAGCAGTCGTCTACTCGACCGTCCACGCCGAATGGCACGCCTCGCTCGGTGACACCGAACTCCTGCTGGCACCTCTGGGCTTCCGGATCACTCCCGCGTTGCTGGATCTTCCGACAGCAACGGCGGTCGACGAGCTACTGACCGACATCGCTGTGGACGATCCGTCGGACGCCCTGAATCCTCTGAGCCCTGAAAAGGTCGAGATCGACCTGCGCGCCACGGAGCCCTACATCGAGCCGCCCTTCGAGGTCGAAGTCCGGGTGCTGGGTCCCGTCGAGATCATTGGAGGCAGGAGCCCGCTCGAGCGGCGGCGTTGTATCGAGCTCGCGACCTATCTCGCGTTGCACCCCAACGGGGCCAGCGATGAACGTCTGAAGACCATGCTCTGGCTCGACCGCGCACCCACGACAGCGACGTTCAACACCACGGTGTCGACTACGCGCAGCCGTCTCGGTCACGCGAGCGATGGGACGCCGCACTTTCCGCACCTCGTGGCAAGTGGAGGCGTGTATCAACTCGGGCCATTCGTCACCACTGACCTCGCCAGGTTCGAAGCTCGCGTCGCTCATGCCCGCCGCTGCGCTGCGCCCGCGGCGATCGAAACGCTCCGCTCAGCACTCGAACTCGTGCGCGGCAGGCCATTCGACGGCGCGCGAGGCTACGAATGGGCGTTCAGCGAGGCCCTTATCGCGAACGTCGAAGCAACGATCGCCGACGCCGCTCATCAGTTGGCGACGCTGTACCTCGATGCGGGCGACCCGCAGGAGGCGACGCGGGCCGCCCTGCGGGGTCTGGTCGCCGCGCCCGGCGACGAGATCCTCTACCGCGACCGCATGCTCGCGTGTGACCTCGCTGGCAATCCGGCCGGCGTCGAAACCGTGATGGACGAGCTCTGCGAAGTGGTCGAGGCACTCGAACCGTACGACGAGCTCCACCCCGAGACACTTGCTCTCTACGAACGCATCAGCCATCGAAGGAGAACGAGGACTCTCGGCCTTCAGTAGCGAACGGCGCGGGGTTTCTCAGAGCCTCTACAGAAACCCGCGACGATTCCGCCGCGCCGTCAATCGCTAGCCCAGCTCTCGCCGAGGGACGGTCACTCCGGATGATTCGCCAGGTTCTCGGAGGCGGCCACTGGGCATCAAGCCGACGTCGAGTTCGTCGAACAGCCCGACTGGTCACACTGGCTCGGCGTCTTCCTTCCGGAGACGCTCGGACAATGACATCAAACTTGCCGAACCGCGGCCACGCGTCGGACAGCGACGGTTGCGTGGTGAGCCCTGGCCGACCGCCGGCTGCCTAACTGGCGATCGTGTCAGGGCCCAGGCCGCGGCCAGGCACCGGGAAGCCGCGATTCGGCGAGGAATGATGACAACGACGCGATGCGCTTATCGGCAGGGTCAGAGTCACTTTCGGCCCGTGGACAACGTCGGTTGGTGGCGAATCGGCCTGTACGCCGGGCAATGCGAAGGGCCCCTGAGCTCGGGCCGGAGTTGTAGACGATCTTGCCACTGACCTGCGGTTTCGCCGTTCACTGATTGTCGAGGGTTTTCGTCCTTTCGCGACCTCCCGCGGCCCATCCGCGGCGCACAACTTGGCGTGGAGCCCGGCGAGCTCGACCCCGTCGCCGAACCTCTGCGCCGTGAATGTCCCACCCCGGCGCGATCGTCGTCTCGGGCACCGGCCCGTCCGCGAGCCGCGCCCGAATTCCCGAGATCTTCCTTTCGCTCGGGGCGGCTCGTGCGACCACGGGTTGAACAACCGATTGCCAGCGCCGGGCGCGGGCATCAACGACCAGGAGGTGTGTGGCATGCGCCATGCGCTCACGATCATCACGAACATCCGAGACCAGATCGTCGAGACCCTCGAGCGCCTCGGCGAGGCCCGCAAGCGGCGCGACGTCGTGCGGGCTGCTGGCGAGACGTTCCCGGGCGCGCTGCGCTCAGCCGGTACGGGTTCCCTCGCAACGGCGCTCGTCAACGCTCGCGTTGACGACGCCGATAGCGTCCTCGTGCTCGACCGGCGCTCGTACCCGACCCTCGGGCCCGACGGTGACGGCGACCTGCCGACCGAGATCGTCGGCGCGGTCCAGGCGCACATCGGGCCGAGGGTGCGCAAGACGTACGCGAAGGCCGAGGCGTGCGAGATGAAGCGTGGGCTAATCGTGCGATGCCACGAGAATTTCGACGGCGTGGACCCGACCGTCGACTTCGTCATCGCGCTCACGCGCGCGAAGGGGCCGGGACTGTGGATCCCGAACATGGACGCGGGCTGCTGGGACCCGTCGCATCCCGAGTTGCACGTCGAGCTCTTCAACAGCGGCTCGCGCGAGCTGCGTCGTAGCCGCGCGCAGGCGACACGCATCGTGAAGGCGTGGAACAAGCAGCACGCGGAGCCAGCGCTGTCGTCGTTCAATGTGTCAGCGCTCGGGCTCGAGGCGATCACCATCCCGTTGGCGCTCGACGAAGCGGTCGCGGTGCTCTTCGAGCACGCCGCGAGCTCGCTCGCACTGCGGCGCACCGAAGACCCCGCTGGGGTGTCGGGGCTGGTCAAACTGGTGAAGTCGAAGGAGATCACCATCAACCGGCTCACCGACGCGGCGACGAAGGTGCGCCAGGCGGTCGAGAGCACCGACGAGGACGAAGTCACCGAGCTGCTCGCCGGCGTCTTCTGGAAGTACGTCACCGCACCCACCGGCGGCACCGCGGCGCTGCTCGGCGGTCTGCGTTCGGGGAACGGCGGCGTCGGGACTGCGAGCGGGCTGCTGCTCACCGGCGCCGGCGCGCGGCTCAAACCGACGCGTTCGTTCGGAGGCCATCGTGCGTGAGTTCATCTGGTTCCTCGATCCGCTCGCACGCGCGTCGTTCGAGGCGGCCGCGCGCGGACACCACGCCTTCTTCACGTCGTCGTTCGAGCTGCTCGGCGGCACCTGGATGTATGTGCTGACGCTCGTGGTCGTGGTACCGACCCTTGGCTCGCGGGCGGTCGGGATTCTCTTCACCGCCGAGGGCACTGACGCCCCGATTGTGCACGTGTTCGATCCGTTCTGGTCGCCGCATCGGTACAGCGACGGATCGCTCTGCATGTGGCACCCGCACGACCCGCGCCGGCACCGGTGGCTTCACACCGACGGGCTGCCGGCGCTGATCGGGCACATCCAGGCGCACCTCGTGCGTGAAAACTGGTGGCGGCGCATGGGCGAGTGGCTGGGTCCCGAAGCGCCGCACTCGAAGGCGGTCGCGTGATGGCGGGCACGCTGGCGGCTACCGCCACGACGCAGGCGGCGTCGACCGGTCTGTGGGGCCCGGCTCTTGTCTCAGCGCTCATCGCCGGCGGCATCGCGCTGTTCACGCTCGCGGTGAACCAACAGCGGGCGCGCAAGGACCGACAGCGCGAGCTGTTCGCCGACGCATTCGCCGTCGTCACGGAGTACCGCGAGTACCCGTTCATCGTCCGGCGCCGCAACGAGCAGGGTGTCGACCGGCAGGTGATCGCGCGTGACCTGAGTGGCGTGCAAGCGAGGCTGAACCAGTACGTCGCCCGCCTGCGGATCGAAGCTCCGCGTGTCGGTCGTGCCTACGCGCAGCTCGTCCGAGAGACGCGGCGCGTCGCGGGAGCCGAGACCTCGCGCTCGTGGGACACCGAACCGCCGGGTGTGGCCGGCTCGATGCACGTTCGCGACATCGACCTCACCGAACTCGACGGTGCCGACGCCACGTTCCTCGTCGAGGTTGCTGACCATCTCGCATTCGCACCGGGTTGGGCCCGACGCGCCGGTCGAGCGGCGTGGGCGTGGCTCCGGCATCCGCGTCTCGGTCGTCGCACCGAGCCGCAGGCTGTCGCGCGCGCGGCCTCGGCCGAGGCGCGACAGTAGAGGTGGATGACCGACTGGAACCAGCGCGCGATCGACAGCGTGCGGGCGGGTACGCCCGACGTCGAGGCGATCTACATGGCTTACCGCGAGCCGATGCTGGGCACGGCCGTCGATAAGCTCGGCGGCGTCGACAACTCAACCCTCGGGCTCTCGGCCGAGGACGTAGTCATCGAGGTCGTTACCGGCCTCATCGACGGGTCGATCGGGCTCGACCCGTCGGTCGCCGACCACCTAAAGGCACGTCTCCGCCGGATTGTCGCCAACCGGGCCATCGACCTCATGCGTCGGCGCGGCGCCGAGTCGCGTGCCCGGGTGAAGCAGCACCCCACGGACCTCACAGACACTGAGGCTGACGTCGAGACGATGGTGCTCGCTGGCCAAGCTGAAGAGCGGATGTTCGTGCTCAACGAGCGCGAGCACTACGTGATCGTCGAGCACGTCAAGAAGGGACGTCTCGTGAAGGACGTCGCCGACGAACTCGTCTGCACCCCACAGAACGTCTCTCAGCTGAAGAAGGCAGCGCTGCGGAAATTGTTCGCAGCACTTCCTTTCGCTGAACCGAATTCGAACGACCAAGAATGAGCCGAGCCACTGAACGCGAAGAGGAGACAGGATCGTGACAGCGCAGGTACCCGACGAACGGGTCATCGATTTCGTCGACCGCTACCTCACGTTCCTCAGCGACGGCGGCGACGAACCAGACATCAATGAGCTGCCTGAGTCGCTCCGCAGCGAAGCGCTCCAGCAGCTACGCGTCCTCGATGAGTTCGAGCCGCAGCCCTACGTGGCGCCGCCGATCGAGGAGGATCCGATTGCCAAGCGTTTCGCGTTCGGACGCAGCGAGTCGACCATCACGATCTCGACGGCCGCCCTCAAGGACGCCGTTCGTGACGCGTCTCTCGAGTTCAGCGATCTCGCCCAGAAGCTCACGGCGGCCGGTCGACCAACTGAGATGAGGGAGCTGCTCCGGCTGACCAGCCACGTGACCGCGGATGTCGACCGCGACCTCGCGGCGCGCTTTGTCGCGATCCTCGGCACATCAGTCGAGAACCTCGAAGCTGCTGGTGCATCGACCGGGATGATGTCGCTCGACGATTTCCTCGTGCTCCAGGAAGCGAGGAACATCATCGACGAATGCGCGCGCGAACTCGGGCTCAGGTTCGACGACGTTGACAGGCAAGCCCGAAACCTGATCGGCACGGGCGCATTCCGCAACCAGACCGAGAACGCGTGGATGGACGCTCTGGGCGCCGCACTCGATCGGATCCGAAATGAGCACAGTCAGTAGCGTTGCGCAGGACATCGTCGGCAAGATCGATGCCGATGTGCGCAAGCGCGTCGCGACCAAGCCGCTCGACGCCGTCCGCAACGACTTCAGCTTGGATGTGATCGAGATCGACGATCCTCGCCGCCGCGGTGACGGTGGTAGCTGCGACGGGTTCTCGTTCCTCGATGCCGGCGCGATCCACTACCGGCCCACATGGACCGATCGGCAGTACTTCACCATCGCTCACGAGCTCGCGCACTTCCTCGTCGAACGCGACGACCCGGCAATGAACTGGCTCACGAGCCAGCCAAGCACGCTTCAGCTGCTCGAGAAGGTCTGCGACGCGGCCGCAAGCCGGCTCCTCATCCCCGACGAGCTCCTACGTGCGATCGGCTCTGCGCCTGCCGCACGGGACCTTGCCATGCTCGCCAACAGCACGCACGCGTCGCGCTCGGCCTGCATCGTCCGGATAGCCGAACGGTTGCCCTGCGACGGTTTCATCGCCCTCGTCAACCCGTATGAACAGGAAGTGTTCTTCGCGAGTCGGCACGAGGACACACGGCCGTATGCCTGGCAAGGAAATCCCGTTCCCGACGGTCACCCGCTTCGGCGCGTCGACGACAACGGCGAGCTCAAGATCGAGAGCTGGTGGCCGTTCCCGAGCGGCGACCACGTGCGCTACTTCCTCAGCGCGTACCGCGACGACGACTGCGTGTACGCGATCTTCGCCGAACGTGACCTGTGGAATATCGCAAAGTTCCATGCGCCCGAACAACGGGAACAAGACCAACGTCCCGAATTCACGATCCGCTGCAGCTGCGGATTCAAGAAGACGATCAGGGCGTACCCCTGCTCTGAATGCGGCGTCCCGAGTTGCCCAGGTTGCGGCCGGTGCGACTGCGACCGTCGTGCCGAGCGACCCGCCGACTCTTGTTCCGTCTGCGGCCTGACGTATCCACTTCATCTCATCGCTGACGGCGTGTGTGTCGATTGCCGCTGATATGTAGCCTCGCGCCACTGTGAGAGGGAGCGTGAGCGGTGCAGCGTGATTTGAGCGAGCTCGAGAATCGGCTGTGGGACGCGGCCGACGAGCTGCGGGCGAACTCGAAGTTGAAGGCATCGGAGTACGGCACGCCGGTACTCGGGCTGATCTTCCTACGCTTCGCCGACACGAGATTCGCAGCGGCACGCGAGCGAATCGAGGCGAAAGGATCAGCGCGCCGAAAAGTTGGACCGTCGGATTACCAGGCGGAGCGCGTGCTCTACCTGCCGGATGAAGCCCACTTCTCCCACCTCCTCGGGCTGCCCGAAGGCGCTGATCTCGGCAAAGCTGTCAACGAGGCGATGCGTCTCGTTGAGGAGCACAACCCCGAACTGTCGGGCGTGTTGCCGCGCACGTACACCAGCATCGAGAACTCGACGATCGCGTCGTTGCTGCGTCACATCAACTCGTACACCAAGGATCTGGAAGGCGACGCGTTCGGGCTGATCTACGAGTACTTCCTCGCCAAGTTCGCGCTCGCCGAAGGCCAAGGCGCCGGCGAGTTCTTCACGCCGATGTCGATCGTGCGGCTCATCGTCGAGATCATCGAGCCGTTCCACGGCCGCATCTTCGACCCGGCGTGCGGATCGGGCGGCATGTTCGTGCACTCGGCGCACTTCGTGGAACGTCACCGGAAGTCGGCAGGGGAGGAGCTGTCGCTTTACGGTCAGGAGAAGACGGCCGACACGGTGCGCCTGGCGAAGATGAACCTTGCCGTCCATGGCCTCTCGGGCGAGATCCGCGAGGGCAACAGCTACTACGAAGACCTCCACGACAGCGTCGGCCGCTTCGACTTCGTGATGGCGAATCCGCCGTTCAACGTTGATCGCATCGACAAGGCGAAACTGGTCGACGACCAACGCTTCCCCGATCTGCCCAAAGCCGACAACGGCAACTACATCTGGATCCAACTCTTCGCCACCGCGCTTGACGACCACGGACGAGCAGGCTTCGTCATGGCCAACTCCGCGTCGGACGCGCGTCACAGCGAAGGTGAGATCCGCCGCAAGCTGATCGAGGACCAGCTCGTCGACGTGATGGTCGCGATCGGCCCGAACTTCTTCTACACCGTGACACTGCCGGTCACGCTGTGGTTCCTCGACCGCGCGAAGCGATCGACCGATCGCTCGAACGAAGTGCTCTTCATCGACGCCCGCCAGATCTTCCGACAAATCGACCGCGCCCATCGCGACTTCACCGACGAACAGCTCGAGTTCCTCGCCAACATCGTGCGCCTCTACCGCGGCGAAGAGCCCGAGCTGGTCGGCGGATCGAAGGAGCTGATGGCTGAGCGGTTCCCCGATGGGTCCTATGCGGACATCCCCGGGCTGTGCAGGGTCGCGACGACCGCGGAGATCGAGGCGCAGGGGTGGAGCCTCAACCCCGGTCGGTACGTCGGCACCGACGTCGAAGACCTCGACGACGAGGAATTCGCCGAAAAGCTGACGGCGGCTCACATCGAGCTGCGTGAGCTCGCGGCCCGGTCTGCCACGCTCGAGGCCAGCGTCGACCACGTCCTGGAGCAGCTTCTCGAGCGCTGACGAGCCCCGTGTCCGGGCTGACATCGTGAGTCCACTAACCCGGCTCCCAGCGTAACTACTGGATCTATAGTGTCGGAGTGGCTCTCGCAGGCGGTCTCTCGGGCACGGGTCGGTCCGAACTCGCTCGCGTGTTCGCGGCCGGAAGGCGGGTCACGACCACCGCAGAGGCCGCCGCGGCGCTCGGCACCAGCAGCGCGGAGGCAGCTCGTCGGCTCGCCGAGTGGGCGTCGCGGGGATGGGTGCGTCGAGCGCGCCGCGGGCTCTACCTGGCCGTGCCGGTCGACGCGCCGGACCCTGCCGCGTGGACGGTGGATCCGTGGTACCTCGCCGACATCATCTGGAACCCCTGCTACGTCACAGGGTGGACCGCAGCGAATCACTGGTCCTTGACCGACCAGATCTTCCGGCCGACGGTCATCGCAACAACCAGTCGCGTCCGGCGGATCACCCAGCACGTCGCCGGCAACGAGTACCTCGTGCATCACGTCGCTCCGGAACTTCTCACCTGGGGACTGCGACCCGAATGGCGGGACGAGCGCAAGGTCATGGTTGCCGACCCCGCGAGAACGGTGATGGAACTCCTCGGCGATCCTGCACTCGGCGGCGGGATCCGCCATGTCGCGGAGATCCTCGACAACTACCTCGACGCCCACGACCCGTCGGCTCTTATCGAAGCCGGCGACCGTCTCGGCAACGGCGCCGCGTTCAAACGCCTCGGTTACATTCTCGAGGAATCCGATCGCGCGCTCCCCGAAGTAATTGGCGCGTGCCGCGAGCGCGTGACCCCTGGCGTTTCGGCGCTCGACCCGACGCAGCGAAGCTCCGGGCCGCGCGCGCCGCGTTGGCACCTGCGGGCAAACGTCGACCTCAGCAGCGCGTCGTGATCACGAACCGCGAAATCGCTGACGCCGCCAACGAGTGGCAGATCCGCCACGACATCGTCGAGAAGGACTACGTGCTCGGTTGGCTGCTCGCCGGCATCGCGGCACACCGAGCGACCGAGCGTTGGGCATTCAAAGGCGGAACGTGCCTTCGGAAGTGCTGGTTCGAGACGTACCGCTTCTCCGAGGATCTCGACTTCACCGTCCCGACCGAGGGAGACCTCGATCCAACTCACTTGTCGGCAGTCTTCGGTGAGATCGGCCAGTGGCTGTTCGACCGCGCCGGTCTCGAGCTCCAACTCGACGCGCAGTCCTTCCGGCAACGCCAGAACCGCCGCGGTCAACCAACGATTCAAGGCCGCATCGCATGCGCGGGACCGCTCCGTTCACCAACTACTCCGAAGGTCAAGCTCGATCTCACCGCCGACGAACTGATCGTCACGCCGCTCGAGCGACGACCGATCTTCCATCCCTTCAGCGACCGCGGGCTGTCCGGCTCCGGCCATTCCGATCATCTCGCCGACGTGTGGTCCTACTCCATCGTTGAGCTGCTCGGCGAGAAACTGCGCGCGCTGGCAGAGCGATGTCGCCCGCGCGACCTGTACGACGTGATCCATATGCATCGCCATCCGGACCTCATTGGACG
>JALYLU010000138.1 GCA_030774075.1 Actinomycetota bacterium
ATCTCGATGCGATCTCGTCGCTGTGGGTGACGACGCTCGGACACCACGTACCGGAGCTGGACGACGCCGTGATGAGACAGCTCGCCCTCGGCGCCCACTCGACGATGCTCGGCAACGGCAACCGCGTCGTCGTCGAGCTGTCCGAGGCATTGGCGCGAGTGGTGCCCGTCGACGACCCGCATTTCCTCTACGCGAGCGACGGCGCCTCCGCCGTGGAACAGGCCCTGAAGATCGCGTTCCAGTACTGGCACAATCGCGGCGCGACCGGACGATCGACGTTCCTGGCGTTCGGCGGCGCATACCACGGCGACACGATCGGTGCGCTGTCGGTAGGCGACGACGGTTTCGGCGCCGACGTGTTCAAGGCCTTGCGCTTCCCAGTCGTCCGGGCGCCCGCGTTCGACGATCCCACGTGTTTCGACGTCGCCGTGCGTTTGGTCGCGGAGCACGCATCGGAGCTCGCCGCCGTGATCGTCGAGCCCTCGGTGCAGGCCGCCGCCGGGATGCAGCTCGGCGACGACGCGGGGTTGGCCCGGCTCGGCGCCGCGTGCGGCGCGCACGACGTGCTGCTGATCTGCGACGAGATCGCCACCGGCTTCGGGCGGACCGGCACGCTGTTCGCGTCGGAGCAGTGCAACCTGCGACCCGACCTCCTGTGCCTCGGCAAGGGCCTCACCGCCGGGTACCTGCCGATGTCGGGGACGGCCGCGAGCGGGCGGGTGTTCGACGCGTTCCTCGGTGACGACCTCGGCGAGCACACTCTGTACCACGGCCATTCCTTCGGCGGGAACGCGCTCGCCGCGGCTGTCGCGCTACGCCACCTCGAGCTGATCGAGGCGTGGGACGTGCTCGCCAACGTGCGCGCACGCTCCGACGAGCTTGCCGGACTCTTGCACGATCGGATCGCGGCCAAGCCCGCCGTGCGCGAGGTGCGTCTGCGCGGGCTCATGGGCGCGGTCGAGCTCGCGCCCCCCGCCGATGTGCGCTTTTGGGCGCGGCGGGTGAGCGCCGCCGCAGTAGAGCGGGGCGTGCTCCTGCGGTCCATCGGCGACAACGTCACCCTGATGCCTCCCCTGACCGTCACCTCACCGGAGCTGCATCGGCTGGTGCACGCGCTCAGCGGGGCAATAGACGAGATCTCCGAGGATCGGGGCGGCGGCGAGGTACAACCGTGACTTGGCACGCATGGGCCGAGGGCGAGGCGAACGCCATCCGTGCCGCCGGCCGCTGGCGCACGCCCCGCACGCTCGACGCGAAGGGTCCGGAAGGCAGGCTGACCGCCGACGGTCGCGCGGTCGTGTCGTTCGCGTCGAACGACTACCTCGGGCTGAGCGCGCATCCCGCAGTGATCGCGGCCGCACACGACGCACTCGACCGCTGGGGCGCGGGCGCGGGCTCGGCCCGACTCATCGTCGGCGCGCGCCCCGTGCACGCGGATCTCGAACGCGAGCTGGCCGCGTGGAAGGCAATGCCGCGCGCGGCCCTGTTCCCGACGGGCTTCGCCACCAACCTCGGCGTCCTCACGACGTTCGCCGGCCCCGGCGTGCTCGTATGCAGCGACGAGCTCAACCACGCGTCGATCATCGACGGCTGCCGGCTCGCGCGCGCCGAGGTCGCCGTCTACCGGCACCGCGATCTCGATCACCTCGCCACCCTGCTGCGCGACCGCGGCGCGCGGCGCGCGCTGGTCGTGACCGACACGGTGTTCTCGATGGACGGCGACGTCGCCGACCTCGCAAGCATCGTCGAGCTCTGCGCACGCGAGGGCGCGCTGCTCGTCGTCGACGAGGCGCACGCGGTGCTCGGACCCGACCTCGACGTTCCCGCCGACGCCGACGTTCTGCGTGTCGGAACGTTGTCGAAGACGCTCGGTGCGCTGGGCGGCTTCGTCGCGGGCTCGGCGCGCTCAGTGGAGCTCGTCGAGAATCTGGCCCGTCCCTACATCTTCACGACCGCCCCGACGCCCGCCGATGCCGCCGCTGCGCTCGCGGCGCTCCGGGTCGTGCGGTCGTCCGAGGGCGATGGGCTGGTCGCCCGCGTGCGCGCGCACGTCGACCGGCTGCGGCCTGGACACCCGTCGCCGATCGTGCCGTTCCTGTGTGGCGACGAGCAACGCGCGCTGGACGCGGCGGCCGCGCTGCTCGACGACGGCCTGCTCGTGCCCGCGATCCGCCCGCCGACCGTTCCCGCCGGCACCTCCCGGTTGCGGGTCACCGTGTCGGCGGCGCACACCGACGCGCAGCTCGATCACCTGCTCCGCGCGCTCACCGGCGCGCTCGGCACAGCTCCGGCTCGGTGACGCTCCTGGCCGTGGCCGGCACGGGAACCGAGGTCGGCAAGACGTTCGTCGCCGCGGCCGTCCTGCGATCCTTGCGCGACCGCGGTCACCGGGTCGCTGCGCGCAAACCCGTGCAGTCGTTCGCATCCGGCGACCCGTCGACCGACGCCGACGTCCTCGGGCTCGCCACCGGCGTCGCGCCGACGGCCGTGTGCCCGCAGCATCGCTGGCTACAGGTTCCGATCGCTCCGCCGATGGCCGCCGAGGCGCTCGGACTCGCCCCGTTCACGGTGGCCGACCTCGCGGCCGAGGTACGCGCCTCCGAGGTGCGCGCCGACGCGCTGGTGCTCGTCGAGACCGCCGGCGGTGTTCGCTCCCCCATTGCCGCCGACGGCGACTGCGTCGCGCTCATCGACGCCCTCGCGCCCGCGCTCGTCGTGCTCGTCGCCGACGCGGGGCTCGGAACGATCAATCTCGTCCGCCTGAGCCTTGATGCGCTGCGCGGGCACCGCGTCGTCGTCTACCTCAATCGCTTCGATGACCGCTCGGACGTGCACACTCGGAACGCGCGCTGGCTGCAGACGCACGAGGGCCTCGAGGTCGTCACCGACATCGAGGCCCTCGCCACGCTCGTCGAGCTGATCGCGCGCTAACCCTCAGCTGTTCAGGAGCTTCTGCGGGGACAGCTCCGCCGTCTTGCCGTCGAGGTTGCTGAGTGCCCCGATTGCCTCGGTGTGACCGGCGGCCTTGTTGTACTTGATGAGCTGGAACGTCTCACCGAGGAACCAGTCGGTCTTGCTCGTGACGAACGTCGAGTCTGCGAGTTGCAGCCCCGTGTTCGAGATGCCCTTCATCGTCCGTGCCGTCTCCATCACCGACACCCGGTCGAGCTTCGGCGACGCCTCGAGGATCTTCTGCAGGATCGCGGCGGTCGACCATCCGTATCCGACGATGCCATCGAGGAGGTCCTCGGCCGGGAAGTACTTCTTCACCTGCTGCTTGTAGAGCTGCATCGCCGGCTTGGCGTCGTTCGTCGGGTCGGCCGGATCGAGGAGTGGCGTGACGCTGACCACGCCGTCGGCGCCGTCGCCACCCAAGGTGAACAGCAGCTTCGAGACGCACGTGCCCGACATGTAGATGAGGGGCTTCCAACCGGCGTCGTGCGCAGCGTTCAAGGCGTTCGGGCACGCGAGGAGCGTGCCGCCGAGCACGAAGGTATCTGCCTTCGTCGCCGCGAGATCGGTCACCTGCGCCTTCACTTCGGAGCCCTCGGCGTTGTAGCTCGCCTCTTTGACGATGGTGAGGCTGGTGCCTTTCACGAGCTGCTCGAGGGTTTGCTGGTACGACTGGCCGAAGTCGTCGTTCGCGTGGAGCAGGGCGATCTTCGCGTTCGGCTTGTTCTTCATGAGGTAGTCGACGAACACGCGCATCTCGAGCGGATAGGGCACGAGCTCCGAACCCAGCATCCAGGGGTACTTCGGGTTCCCCCACTGCACCGCACCCGACGCGATCAGGAGGTCGGGAACACAATCGGAGTTCACCGTCTCCCGCACACCGAGGTTGTTCTTGGTTCCGACCACGTTGAACAGCGAGAAGACCTTGTCACTGTTGAGCAGCGTGCCGACGTTGGTCGACGTCTTCGAGGCGTCATAGGCATCGTCCTTGCTGACGAGCTGGATCTTGTACTTCTTGCCCGCCACCGTCACGCCGCCGAGCCCGTTGATGTACGAGAAGTACGCCTGCTCGCCGTGGAGGATCGCGCTGAACGGAGAGTAGATGCCCGACAACGGCAGGCTCGTTCCGATCTTGATCGTGTCTCCGGTGACGCCCTGGGTCAGCGTCGAGCTGTCGCACTGCGAGGGGTCGATGATCGGTGCGGTGCCGGTCGACCCGCTCGGCGTCGTGGTATTCGTCGTGTTGTCCGAACCTCCTCGACCACTTCCGCACGCGGCGACAACGAGCGCGAACGCGGCGCCGAGCGCAACGGCACGTATCGTTCGCACTTTGGAGACATCGCGACGTTTGCGTCGAACATCCGTCATGTCGTCGGTTCCTTTCACGTCGGGGCTGGTGAGGTTCTCCGGCCGCGGAGTCTCCGCATCGTCGCAGTCGCGATGCGCCGTCCACCGCCAACGATGCCGTCGGGCAGAACGTACATGAGCAGGATCAGCCCGATACCGAAGATCGCAGGCGACAGCAGATTCTTGACGGAATCGTTGATGTGCCAGAACAAGAGCGTGCTCGGGAACGACTCACTGATGTACCGATCGCTGAACACGACGAGCACGCCACCGATGAACGGGCCCAGGACGGTCGCGGTCCCGCCGACGACGACCGCGACGAGGAGCTCGATCGAGATCTGGAACGTCGACGCCGACGACGCGGTCGCAAGTCGCTTGACGAGCACGAAGCAGGAGCCGGCCGTGCCCGCGTACAGCGCGCTCGTGGCGAACGCGATCACCTTCACCCGTGCGATGTTGATGCCGACCGTTTCTGCCGCCGCCTCGTGATCGCGCACCGCGATCAGCGCCCGGCCGAAGCGACTCCGCACGATCAGCGCGATCCCGACGATCGCGATGACGGCGATCGCCAGGGCCGCGTAGTACGCCCACTGGTCGTTGAATTTGATGAACGTCGGTGTCCAGGACGGCGGGCGCAGCTTGATGCGCGGGAGCTCGCCGACTTGAGAGGTCCCGCACGTCGGGCACAGGTCGTGAGGAACGAAGCGGCTCGTCAGCTGCGGGAACAGTACGGCGAGCCCGAGCGTGACGAGCGCGAGGTAGAGCCCCTTGACCCGCAGTGCGGGGAAGCCGACGAGAACGCCCACGACGAACGAGAGCCCGGCCGCGACCGGCAGCGTCGCGACGAACGGCCAGTTGTGCGACTGCATGAGGATCGCGGTCGTGTACATGCCCAGGCCGAAGAAGGCGCCGTGTCCGATCGAGACCTGGCCGTTGTACCCGGTCAGCAGGTTGAGACCCATCGCCGCGACCCCGATGTAGAACGCCTCGGCCCACAGATAGGTCGTCGCCGACTCCTTGAACTGCGGGATGTACCAGCCGAACAGGTACGCGGCCCCGACCACGAGGACGAGGGCGACAACGAGCCGCGTCACATGGACCCGGTCGAGGTTCACACGCGCTCCACCCGGGTCGAGCCGAACAGTCCCGACGGACGCACCAGCAAAACGACGAGGATGAGCCCGAACGGAACGACGAGCTCGATGTCGTGCACGGCGTGGAAATACTGCGTCGTCATGGTTCCGGCGACCCCGACGATCAACCCGGCCACCACCGCGCCCAGCGGACTGTCGAAACCGCCCAACGCGGCCGATGCGAACGCGTACACGAGGATCGACTGCATGCTCGCACCCTGGAGGCCGACCGGCGCGACGACGAGCGCTCCCGCGAGCGCGCCGATCGCCGCGGCCATTGCCCAACCCAGCATCAACATCCGCCCGACCGGAACGCCGACGAGCCGGCTCGACTCGGGGTTCGACGCCACGGCGCGGAACGCGAGCCCGATCCTCGTCCGGTTGAGCAGCAGATACAGGATGAGGCATTCGGCGAGGAGCACGCCGACGAGTACGAGCGTGTCGCTGGATATCTGGACGTTCCCGGGCAGCCACGTCTTGTTCGGGTAGGCGCGCGGCAGCAACTTGATGTCGTTGCCGAACTGCACCTGCGCGATCGAGTTGATCGCGAGGAACATCCCGATGGTGACGATCACGAGAACGAGCGGCGACGCCTGCTCGACCGGCCGGATCAGCACCCGCTCGATCGCCGCGCCGCCGACGAAGGAGATCGCCATCGAGAGCAGGATCGCAATCCACACGGGCATGTCGTGCTGCGTGAAGTACCACACGAGGTAGGTCGAGTAGAGCGCCATCTCACCCTGCGCGAAGTTCAAGATTCCCGTGGTGCGGAACACGAGGACGAGTGCGAGCGCCAGCGACGCGTACACCGCACCGCTACCGATCCCGTTCATCAACTGGGTGAGGAAGAGCGACATCAGATCCCCAAGTACGCGCGGCGCACGTCGTCGTTGTCGGCAAGCTCGGCCGCCGAACCGGATGTAACGATCGTGCCGACCTCGAGCACGTAGCCGCGCGCCGCGAGGTTCAGTGCGAGGCCGGCGTTCTGCTCGACGACAAGCATCGAGATGCCGTCGGCGCGATTGAGGTCGGTGAGGGTACGGAACAGCTCTTGGGTGACGAGCGGCGCGAGCCCGAGCGACGGCTCGTCGAGCAGGACGAGCTTCGGCCGAGCCATCAGCGCCCGCGCGATCGCGATCATCTGCTGCTCGCCGCCACTCATGCTTGCGGCCTGCTGGGCGCGCCGGTCCTTCAGCCGCGGAAATGTCGAGTACCAGCGGTCGATGTCGGATTCGATCTCGGGACCGCGCCGCAGGTACGCGCCGATGCGCAGGTTCTCCTCGACGGTGAGGTCGAGGATGGTCCCGCGCCCCTGGGGCACGTGGGCGATACCCGCGGCTGCGATCTGCTCCGGTCGCCGGCCGACCATCGAACGCCCGTTGAACAGGACGCGACCGCCGGCGTCGATCATCCCGGAGATCGCCCGCAACGTCGTGGTCTTGCCCGCGCCGTTGGCGCCGAGGATCACCACGACCTCGCCTTCATCGACGGAGAAATCGAGCCCGTGGAGCACCCGCACCGCGCCGTAGCCGGCGCGCAGCTCCGAAACCTCGAGGAGTGCGCTCACGCGACCGTCGTCCCGAGGTAGGCCTCGATGACCAGCGGGTCTTCGCGCACGTCGGCCGGTGTTCCATGGGCAATCTTGCTGCCGAAATCGAGGACGACGACGTTGTCGGAGATGGCCATCACCATTGCCATGTGGTGCTCGACGAGCAACACACTGAGGTCGAACTCGTCGCGCACCGCCCGTATCAATTCGCCGAGCTCGCCGACCTCCGAATGCGTGAGACCGGCCGCCGGCTCATCGAGCAACAACAGGCGCGGGCGCGCCGCGAGCGCTCGGGCGATCTCGATGCGTTTGAGCGTGCCGTACGGGAGGCCGACGGCCGGCCGCGACGCGAGATGCCCGAGCGAGAGACGCTCCAAGATCGCTCGCGCTTCCGCGCGCCGCTTGGCGTTGACCCGGCCGTGCGTGTAGCCCCCCACCATCACGTTTTCCATCACCGTCAATGCAGGGAACAGCGCGAGGTTCTGGAACGTCCGCGCGATCCCGATCCGCGCAATGCGATGCGCGGGCAGGCGGAGCAGGTCGTGGCCGTCGAACTCGATCGAGCCGCTCGTGGGTTGGTACAGCCGACTCACACAGTTGAACAGCGTCGTCTTGCCCGCACCGTTCGGCCCGATGAGCGCGCAGATCTGACCGTCCTCGATCGTGAACGAAAGATCCGCGAGCGCGACGACGCCGCCGAACACCACTCTGACATCCTCGACCGACAACAACGCCACCGGCATCCCCCCGGAAAAGGCGGAAGCTAGACGCGATGCGGCCGCGTGCCAAACACGCTCACAGACCGAGCAACGCGTCGAGGCCGACCGTGAGCCCCGGCATCTCGGCGATCTTGCGCACCGCGAGCAGGACACCGGGCATGAACGACGCCCGGTCGTACGTATCGTGGCGGATCGACAAGGTCTGGCCGGTGGTGCCCAGCAGGACCTCCTGGTGCGCGACCATGCCGCGCATCCGGACGGAATGCACGGGAATCCCGTCTACCAGGCCGCCCCGCGCGCCGGCCGCCACCACCGTGGTCGTCGGGTCGTCGGCCCAATCCTTCGACGCGGCCGCCATCCGCTGGGCGGTGAGCGCGGCGGTACCCGAGGGCGCGTCGGCCTTCTGATCGTGATGGAGCTCGATGACCTCGGCGGTCTCGAAGAACGGAGCGGCCATCTCGGCGAAGCGCATCATCAACACCGCGCCGACCGCGAAGTTCGGAGCGATCAGCGCGTTCGCGTCGGAGCGATCGAACAGGTCCGCGAACTCCGCGAGCTCGGCCTCGCCGAACCCGGTCGTACCGACCACGGCATGCACGCCGTGCTGGGCGCACCAACGGACGATCTCCCGAGCCGCATCGAGCACCGTGAAGTCGACCGCAACCTGCGCGCCGGCGACCTCCAGCTGGTGCGCGCCTGCCGCAAGGCGGATCTCCCCCGATTCCGTTCCCGCGTGCACCGGGTCTACCGCGGCAACCAACTCCATGTCGGGGGCTTCGCTCACCGCGCGGCAGACGGTCGATCCCATGCGACCGCCCGCACCGAACACGCCGACCCGAATCATGCAGGTTCAGCCTACGCGTCGGGCGGACCACCCACATCGGACGAGGCAACATCGGACGAGGCAACATCGGACGAGGCAACATCGGACGAGGCAACATCGGACGAGGCGAACTCGGCAGCCGAGTGCGGACCGACGACCGCCAGCGTCCGGGGCGCGCCGGCGAACACCCGGTCGACCACACGAGCGACGTCGTCGGCAGTCACCACGTCGATGCGGGCGACCAGCTCCTCGAGGCTCGGGATCTCACCCTCGATCAGCTCCGATCGCCCGAGGCGACGCATGCGGCTCGCCGACGTCTCGAGCGACATCGCGAGCGAACCGACCAAGTGACCCTTGGCGGCGCCGATCTCGGAGTCGGAGAGTCCTTCCTTCACGAGTCGATCCAGCTCGGCATCGATCACCGAGAGCGTTTCGGGTACGTGCTCGGGCGCAGTCCCCGCGTAGATCGCGACATAGCCCGCGTCGTCGAACGACGCCTGGTACGAGAAGACCGAGTATGCGAGACCGCGGGTCTCGCGTATCTCCTGGAACAGCCGCGACGACATGCCGCCACCGAGCACCTGGTTGACGACGGTGAGGGCATAGCGGTCGGGATCGAGCGCGGCCAGCGCCCGCACGCCGCTGACGACGTGTGCCTGTTCGGTGTCCCGGCTCAGCACGAGAACCGGCTGCGCCGCGACCGCGTCCGGTCGGGGTCGCGGCGGGCGCAAACCCCCGACCGACGGAAAGCGCGCGTCGACGAGCTCGAGCACGCCTTCGTGGGTGAGGTTGCCTGCAGCGGCGAAGACGACATTCGACGGCCGGTAGTGCGCGGAGTGATACGCAGCGATGTCGTCGCGCGCCATCGCGGTGATCGATGCGTCGCTCCCGAGCACCTCGCGCCCGAGCGGATGATCAGGGAAGATCGCGCTCGCGAACAGGTCGTGGACGAGATCGTCAGGGGTGTCTTCGCGCATCCCGATCTCTTCGAGGATGACGCGCCGCTCGGACTCCACGTCGTCGACGCGAAACGCCGGGTTCCAGAGCACGTCGGCGAGCACGTCGAACGCGGCCTCGAGCTGCACGTCGGGCACGCGTACGTAGAACACCGTCTGCTCGTGCGCCGTGAACGCGTTCATCTCGCCGCCGACCGACTCGATCGCCTCCGCGATCTCGCGGGCGCTGCGCTGGTCGGTGCCCTTGAACAACAGGTGCTCGAGGAAGTGGCTCGCGCCCCACTCCGCGCCTTGCTCGTCGCGCGCGCCGCTGCCCACCCACGCGCCGAGCGTTACCG
>JALYLU010000139.1 GCA_030774075.1 Actinomycetota bacterium
CGTCCTTCTCCTTGAGATGACCCTTCTGGCGGGCGTAGCGGTTCACCACGTTGGTGAGCGACTTCTTGAAGCCCTCCTCGTGCATCCCGCCCTCGGTGGTGGCGATGTTGTTCGCGAACGAGTGGAGGCCTTCGTAGAAACCGGTGTTCCACTGCAGCGCGATCTCGACCTCACCACTGTCGTACGTGTCGCTGATGTCGATGACGCGAGCAAACAACGGTTCCTTCGAGGCATTCAGGTGCGCGACGAAGTCGACGATCCCGCCCTCGTACCTGAAGACCTGCTCGTTCGGCTCCGCCCCGCGCTCGTCGCGGAAAACGATCTCGAGACCCTTGTTGAGGAACGCCATCTCCCGCAGCCGCTCGACCAACGTCTGGGCCCGGAACTCGAGCTCCTCCATGATCGTCGGATCGGGCCAGAAGGTGACCGTCGTACCGGTTGCGTCCGAGTCGCCGACCCGCGTCAACGAGCTGACGGGCTCACCACCGTCGACGAACGTCTGCTCGAAGCGGCCGCCGTCACGCTGGATCTCCAGCTCGAGCCGGCGCGACAACGCGTTGACGACCGACACGCCGACACCGTGCAGCCCACCCGAGATCTTGTAGCCCTCCCCGCCGAACTTGCCGCCGGCGTGCAGCATCGTGAGCACGATCTCCGCGGCGGACTTGTCGGGATACTCGGGGTGGGGCTCGACCGGAATGCCGCGGCCGTTGTCGACGACGCGACACCCGCCGTCGGCCAGCAACGAGACGTCGATACGCGTCGCGTAGCCGGCGAGCGCCTCGTCGACCGAGTTGTCGACGACCTCGTAAACGAGGTGATGCAACCCCGAAGGACCCGTCGAGCCGATGTACATGCCGGGGCGCTCCCGCACCGGCTGAAGACCCTTCAGAATCGAGATGTCCTTGGCGCCGTACGCCACGCGTGCGATCCCTTCGTGCAAGCCCGTCGTCGGCGTGCCCCACCCCGGCCTGGCACACGAAAGCCCTGGTCACAGGGGGTGTTTTACGTGGTCTCAGTGTACCAGAACGAGACGGTTCATCTGGTCTTTCGAGGGCCCGCGACGACGACCTTCACCGAGGTCACGACACCCCCGCCACAACGCTCGTTGACCCGCGCGACGAGGTCGCTCGACCCGTAGCGAAGTTGCGTCGCCCAGACGGGCCCGTCGACCACGATCGTGCACTCACCGTCCCGCACGGATCGCACGTGCGCGTGCGCGGCGATCGCCGGCCCGACGATGTCGACCCAGCGCGCGACGAGGGTCTCGACGAGGTCCGGGGAGGGGATTCCGAGCTCCCGCCCGACGATCGCGATCGCGTCGCGCAGCGGCACCGGCTCGTCCCGACGCGTCATGGCGACACCGCTTCGATGCGTCCGGCGCGCACGACGAGATTCTGTTGTGCGACGACATCCGGTGGGAGCGCTCCAGCGGTCGTGAGCAAGGTCTGGCCGGGCGGCAGATTGTGCACGAGCGCGGCGGCGCGCTGCGCGTCGAGCTCACTGAAGACGTCGTCGAGGAGCAACACCGGTGCCGCGCCCGTGAGCTCACGCACCACGACGTGACCGGCGAGGCGTAGCGCCAACGCGAGCGTCCGCTGCTCCCCCTGCGATGCCTGATAGCGCGCGTCGAGACCGTCGATCATCAAGTGCAGCTCATCGCGGTGTGGACCGACCAGCGTGAGCCCACGATCGATCTCGGCGCGCCGACGCCGCGCGAGCGCGTCGCGAAGTTGGTCCTCGAGTGTGTCGGCGTCGGCCGCCGTCAACGGCACCGACGACGATTCGCTCATGTAGGTGGCGATGATCGGTCGCATGTCGAGCGCGAGCGTCTCGTACGCAGTGGCTACGGCAGGCACCAGCCGATCGAGGAGACGAAGACGACCGCGGGTGAGCTCCGCCCCCGCGAGCACGAGTTGCTCGTCGAAGACGTCGAGGGTGAAGCGCGCCTCCTCCTCGCGCACGCCCGACCGCAGCAACGCGTTCCGTTGCTTCAATACCCGTTCGAAATCAGATCGGGCGACGTCATAGCGCGCCGCGAGCATCGCGAGGAGCTCGTCGACGAAGTCGCGTCGTTCCGCAGGCCCGCCCTTGACGAGCGTGAGGTCGTCGGGTGCGAACACGGTGACGCGCAACAAACCGTGCAGATCGCGCGCCCGCGTCACCGCTTGCCGGTTGCACAGGATGCGGTTGCGTCCCGTAGCGCGTATCTCGGCTTCGAACAGTTGTTGTCGCCCACTCGTCGTGACCTCGGCCCGGACGATGGCTTCCGTCGCGCCCGAGCGCACGAGCATCGCGTCGGTCACACCGCGAAACGACCGGGCGCGGGCAACCCAACCGATCGCTTCCAGGAGACTCGTCTTGCCCTGCCCGTTCGCGCCCTGGAGCACCGTCAAGCCCGACGCGAGCTCGACGTCGATCTCGCACAGGCATCGAAAGTCGGCCAACCAGAGATGCCCGACGCTGGTCGCGGGTCCGGCGTCGGCCGTAACGAGCATGGATTCAGCGTTCAGGATGTGCGTACGGGCATGAGCAGGTACAAGAAGTCGTCGCCCCCTGCGGCACGCAGCGTCGCCGGCTTGAGTGGATCGATCGTGTCGAGCGCGACCTCGTCGGCATCCACAGCTTCGACGCCGTCGCGCAAGAAGATCGGATTGAACGCAACCGTCAACTCGGTTCCTTCGAACTTCGCGTCGAGCGACTCTTGCGCGTTGCCGACGTCCTGCGCCGACATCGCGAGCTCGAGCCCGTCGGCAGTCATCGCGATCCGAACCGCGGCGTTGTCACGGTTCTGTCCCACGATCTGTACGCGTTCGAGCGCGTCCATCAAGGCTTCGCGCGAGACGGTGAGCCGATTCGGGTAACTGCTCGGAATAAGTTGCTCGTAGTTCGGGAAATCGCCCTCGATGAGGCGAGCGGTCACCTCGGCACGCGACGTACGGAATACGACATCTCGTTCGCGTAACACGACTTCGATCTCACCGTCACCCGCGAGTCGCTGCACCTCGGCGAGACCTTTTGCAGCCACGAGGACGCGCTGGCCCTCGGCGAGCATGCTCACGCCCTTCAGATCGCGTACCGCCAAGCGGTACGAGTCGGTGGCGACGAGCCGCAGCCCTCCAGCGTGCGCAGTCATCAACACACCGGTGAGGATCGGGCGCAAGTCATCTTTCGACGCCGCGCGTACGACCTGGCGCAACGCGGTTGCGAACGCGGTGGAGTCCACGCGGACGCCCTGGCCGTCGCTCGACGCGAGCCTCGGGTAATCCTCGGCCGGCTTCAATCGCAACGAAGTCGAGAACCGTCCGGCGGTGATCACGGCCTCGTCGCCCGTGACGGCAACGGTGACCGGACCGGGTTCCAACTTCCGAACGATCTCGCCGATCAGCTTGGGTACCACCGCGATACCGGGTTCCTCGACCTCGGCCGGGACCTGCACACGGTTGGTGATCTCGAGGTCGGAGCCGATCAACTCCAATCCGTCGGCGGTCGCCGAAATCCGAAGATCCTGGAGCACGGGCAGAGCCCCACTCCGACTCGCCACCGTCCGCTGCGCGGTCGCGACGGCATCCGCAAGGGTGTCACGCTCGCACCGGAACTTCACACTGCCCTCCTCGATGCTTTCGAATCTGAATTCTTGCTCTTTGTAGTAGTAGGAGCTGTGGATTGTGGACAAGCACGCGTACTCGCAGGTCGGAGCGGGAACGCTTCCACACCGCGTCGTCCACCGATGTGCACAGGGTCGGAAGCGATGCGCGCAGTGTGTGGTCGTCGTCCCCCGCGCGGTCGACGATGTCCGCAGCCGTCCACAGCGTTATCCACTTGTGCCGTGCTTGATCCGGTTGATGAGGTCGTTGACCTGCTCGAACACCACGCGTTTTTCTGCCATCTGGCCCCGAATCTTCTCGCACGCGTGCATGACCGTGGTGTGATCACGTCCTCCGAACTCCTCCGCGATCTTCGGATAGCTGTAGTCGGTGAGCTCGCGGAACACGTACATGCCGATCTGACGAGCCGTTACCAGCGGGCGCCGCCGGCTCTTTCCGCAGAGATCGTCGATCGTCCACCCGAACATCTTCGCTGTCGTCTCGAGGATCAGCTGCGGAGTGATCACTCGCGGTCTCGTCGCAGGCAGCAGGTCGGCGAGGACCTGCTTGGCGATGTCCTCGGTGAGAGGAACCCGGTGCAGGCTGGAATAGGCGGCGACGCGGATGAGCGAGCCCTCGAGCTCGCGGACGTTGTCGACGACGTTGTCGGCGATGAACGCCAGCACCGCATCGGGGATGCCATCGAGGTGTTCGGCCTCGGCCTTCTTGCGCAAGATGGCGAGCCGGGTCTCGAACTCGGGCGGCTGGATATCGGTGATGAGTCCCCACTCGAACCGGCTCCGGAGGCGATCCTCGATGGTCGCGATCGATTTCGGCGGCCGGTCGGACGAGATCACGATCTGGCTGCCCCGGCCGTGTAGGTCGTTGAACGTGTAGAAGAACTCTTCTTGGAGCTGCTCGGTCCGCTCGAGGAACTGGATGTCGTCGACGAGCAGCACGTCGACCTCGCGGTAGCGGCGCTTGAACCCGGGCATGCCCTTGGCGCGCATTGCGTCGACGAATTCGTTCATCATCGTCTCGGTCGACACGTAACGGATGCGCTTGCTCGAAAACAGCGCGCGCACGTGGTGACCGATCGCGTGCAGAAGGTGGGTTTTCCCGAGGCCGGCCGGACCGTAGATGAACAGCGGGTTGTACGACCGTGCCGGGCTCTCGGCGACGCTCAGGGCCGCCGCGTGCGCGAAACGGTTGGACGCTCCGATGACAAACTGGTCGAAGGTGTAACGGGGATTCAGCTGCGTGCTGGGCCAAGCATTCGCCGGCTCGGGCTCGGGGGTACGGGACCGTTCGACCGTGAGGTCGATAGTGGCATCCTGGGGCAGTTCCAGAGTGTCGTCCGCGTCGGCGCGGGGCGCGGTGTCGACCACGAGCTCGATGGTGTGTGGGACGCCTGTGAGCGCCTGGACGGCGTCGGCGAGCAGACCCAGGTAACTCGTGTGGATGCGTTCGACGGCGACGGAGCTAGGGACGCCGAGGAGCAGGGTCTCGTCGGTGCAGTGCAGAGCGTGGACGCCCTGGAACCAGGTGTTCCACGTGGCTTCGGAGAGTTGAGCCCGAACTGCCGCCGCGACCTTCGCCCAAAGGTCATCTGCCGCTGGAGTGCCCATGCCGACTCCCGGATTGTCCACAGCTATGTCCACACATGTGGAGAAGCCACCGCCCACCGTCTCGGCCGGGGCTACTCCGGGCCTGGTTGGATGCGTCGCCCTCGAATTGCGACGGCGCAGCCACACGGGGAAAGTAGCCCGGACGGCCGGGGCCATGCCGTCCGCCGGGGGAGCGCACGCTATCTCGTCGTGCCGGTGAGTGCCAACAAGACCTGCAGGAATCCTCAGGGTCGCATGATTCGCTCGATTGCTGATGGTCGCGGTCTGGCCGTAGACTCAACCATCCACTTGTGCGCGCGTGCACAACAATGCCGCGCGCCCGCCCCGGGGCCCCACCTCGGCCCGGGCGTTCGAGGAGGCCATGGGTGAAACGGACATACCAGCCGAACAACCGCAGACGGAAGAAGAAGCACGGATTCCGCCTCCGGATGCGCAATCGAGCGGGCCGCGCGGTGATTCGACGTCGCCGCAGCAAGGGCCGCTCCCAGCTTTCGGCCTGATCTGGCGCGTCCGTGGACAATCATCGTTTCGGGCGCTGGCGCGCGGTCGGCGTCGGCGCGCGGGGAATCTCGAGGTGAGGACCGCCGTGATGGGGCCGAATTCGGAACCGCCGCGTGTCGCGTTCTCGGTCGGACGTTCTGTGGGTGACGCCGTCACCCGCAACCGGGTCCGCCGACGCCTCCGAGCAGCCGTCCGTGAGCACGCGCGGACGCTCGTACCGGGCGCCGCGTATCTCGTCGGCGCCGACGCGAGGTCGGCGCACATCCCATACGCCCAGCTTTCGAGCACTCTCCGCGCGATTCTCGCGGATCTGTCGGACGGAACTCCATGAATCAGTCACGTTCTGCGCGATTTTTGCTTCGCAGCATCAACGTGTACCAACAGTTGAGCACGCACCGTCCGTCACCGTGTCGCTTCATACCGTCGTGCTCGGAGTACGCGCGTGAGGCGGTGACCGCGCACGGTGCGTTCCGCGGGTCGTGGATGTCGTTGCGACGGCTGAGCCGGTGCCACCCGTTGGGCGGGCGCGGATTCGACCCCGTACCGCCCCGATCGCACGCCGATGTCGGCGGTCACTCGTGCTAGCCGCCGGCAGCTTCCTCGATCCCCTCTACGAGGCCGTCGGATGGCTGCTCGCGGTTCTCTACTACCCCACGCACAGCCTCGGCCTGGCGATCATCGTGCTGACCTTGATCGTGATGTTCGTCCAACTGCCATTGATTGCCAAACAGACGCGCTCGATGATCCTGATGCAGCGGGTGCAGCCGGAGATCAAGAAGATCCAACAGAAGCACAAGGACGACCGCGCCAAGCAGAACGAAGAGCTGCTGAAGTACTACCAGGAGAACAAGATCAACCCGCTGGCCGGGTGCCTGCCGCTCCTGTTGATCCTGCCGATCGGCATCGCCGTGTTGGGCACCTTCCGGCACCCGGGCATTCAGTACCACGTTCCGCGTACGGGGACGTTTTCCAAGCTGTACGTCGACATCTGCGGCGAAAGGGCCCCGGGCGCGTGCAGCGACTGGATCAAGTCGCACCCGCCGAGCGCGCTGCACTTCCTGGGAATGCACCTCAACCTCTCGGCGGCCAACGTGGTTCCCGACGGCATCGGAACTGCGCTGCCGTACTTCGTGATCCTGGCGCTCGTCATCGTGTCGGGCTGGTATCAGGTCCGCCAGACGCAGGCGCGGCAGCTGCGTTCGGGCGGAGCCGCGCCGAACGCGCAGATGCAGGCCATCACCAAGATCATGCCGATCTTCTTTGGGTTGATCTCGTACGGGTTCAGCGCGGCCACGACGATCTACTTCGTGGTGTCGAACTTCTGGCGGATCGGCCAGCAGCACTTCGTTCTCAACAAGATGTACGAGGAAGAGCACGGGGGCGCAGCGGCGGGACCGGCCTCATCGGCCCCACCGCCGGAACCCGAGGATTCACCACCGCCGGCTGCAAGCAGTCCCCCGCGGGCCGCGCCCAGACCCTCGGCCAGCAGACCCTCACCGAACGCCCGCCGCAAGAAGAGGAAGCGAAAGCGCTGACGTATGGATTGGATCGAGGTCACCGCGCGCACGATCGAGGAGGCGAAGGAGCTCGCGCTCGATCGGCTGGGAGTCGTCGAGGACGAGCTCGAGTACGAGGTCGTCGACGAGGCCCGCAGAGGGCTGTTCGGCATCGCCCGTGGCGACGCGCGCATCCGGGCACGGGTGAAGCCGATCTCACGGGAGAAGCCGTCCGACCGCAAGCGGCGGCGCCGCCCGAGCGAACACTCGCAGCGCTCGGGGCAAGGGGGCGGCAGTGGACGGGGCGGTAGTGGAAGGGGCGGCGGATCGCCGCGGGGTGGACGTGCGGGAGATCGCCCCCCGACGACGCGGCCCGACGCGGGCGATGGATCGCGGGAGCCGAACCAGCCGAGAGAGGCAAGGCAATCGCCGGAGAGGGCTCCGGACGAAGGCGGCGGACGTCGTCGCCGGGGTGGTCGAGGCCGGGGAAGCGGAGGCGGCGCGCGCGCCGTGGACTCCGGCGAGCGCCCCGCCCATCCGGACGACAAGGTGAAAGCGGAGGTCGATGTGGATACCGTTCCGGTAGCGAACCAGGCGGAGCACGCGGCAAAGTTCGCGGACGAGCTCGTCCGGACGATGGGCTTTTCGGCCTCCGTCCGCACCGAGATCGACGAAGACGACGTGACGGTTCACATCGAGGGCGACGGCTTGGGCGCGCTCGTCGGGCCACGTGGAGTCACGATCCAGGCGCTCGAGGAGGTCGTGCGGGCAGTCGTCCAGCACCACGCCGGCGGGCACAGTGCCTGGGTCCACGTCGACGTCGCCGGGTACCGACAGCGGCGGCGCGCGGCGCTCGCCGAATTCGCCCGGCAGGTGGCCGCCGAGGTCACCGCGAACGGCGAGGAGCGGGCGCTCGAGCCGATGAGCGCGGCCGACCGCAAGGTCGTGCACGACGTGATCTCCGAGATCGATGGGGTCGATACGACGTCGGAGGGCGAAGAACCCCGTCGACGAGTGGTAGTTCTGCCCGCGTAAGGCCCGGCGAGCTCTGTCCGCGTCGGTGGCGGTAGGCAGTAGGTATGCCCGAGGTGAGCCCCGAAACCGAGGCGCTACGCGAGGCCCTGGGGCGCGCCCGAATCGCCGGTTTCCTCGGCCCGGGCCGGGTTGAAGCGCACCTTGACCACGCGGAGGGGTTCGCGGAGGCGGCAGAGGCCGCGCTCGGGCGGGCACCGGCCACCTTCGCCGACCTCGGAACCGGTGGTGGCGTTCCCGGGCTCGTGCTGGGCGTGCGCTGGCCCGGGTCTCGGGGGATCCTCGTCGACAGCAATCAACGGCGCTGCTCGGCGCTGCGCGAGGCCGTGGTGCGGGTCGGCCTCGAGGATCGGATCGATGTGCTCGAACAGCGGGCGGAGGTAGTGGCGCGTTCGTTCGATCACCGGGAGCAGTTCGAGCTCGTAACAGCCAGGAGCTTCGCTGAGCCGGCCGTCACCGCGGAGATCGCCGCCGGTCTCGTGACGGTTGGCGGGATCCTCGTCGTCAGCGAGCCGCCTGACCCCGCGAGCGCGAGCCGGCGATGGCCGGCGCGCGGGCTCGACGGGCTCGGATTCGGGGCGGTTGAGCAGGTCGAATGCGCTCAGGCCCATTTCGCGGTCGTGCGCAAGGTCGCCAGCTGTCCGGAGCGGTTCCCTCGCGGTGTTGGCCGACCGGCCAAGCGACCGCTGTGGTGATGTTCCACGTGAAACATCGTTTGCGAACTCGCGACGCGTGAAGCTTCACCGATCTGGCGTTGCTCACCGCCTCGTCCGTGGTGGTCTCTTGTAGCCAGGTAGCACCCGACGGATGCCCGCGAGGGCGCGGTTTTGAATGTTTCACGTGAAACATTAACGTCGAAGCCTGTTGTATCGGTGCACCGCGGTAGTACGATGCGCCGGCTTCGCACGATGTGCGGCAGGACCTGCGGCACGGCCGCCGGCCGATTTGCGCCAGGTTGTGCGACCGAACACATCCCTTTGGGAGGCAAGGCATGGCATCTGACGACGCGCTCGCCCAAGGCCATGGCGAGGGCCGCAAGCGCTGGTTCGGGGGACGGGGGTCTCCACGCGCGACCGAGAAGCAAGGGGTTGAGAGCGACATGGCACCCGCCGAACCGCCGATCAAGGAAACGTCCGTCCAAACCGAAAGCGCGCCGGACGTCCAGGAAACCGACGACATTCGAGTAGAGCCCGAAGAGCTCCCCGGCCCCTCCCTTCCGGCCCCACCTCCCGAGGCGCTCGCTTCGTTGCGGGCGCGGGGCGGCGAGCAGACCGACGAAGAGGTTCAGCTCCCCCTCGTGATATCGATCGCGAACCAGAAGGGCGGGGTCGGGAAGACCACGACCGCCGTGAACCTCGGCGCCGCGCTCGCCGAGCTCGAGTACCGGGTTCTGGTCATCGACCTCGATCCCCAGGGCAACGCGACGACCGGCATGGGGATCAGCCACCGCAATGTCGAAGGCTCGATCTACGACGTGATCATGAACGACGCGCCGATCGACGACTGCACCGAGCCCACGAC
>JALYLU010000140.1 GCA_030774075.1 Actinomycetota bacterium
CCGCAAGGCGGCCGCAAGCACCCGCACCAAGAGTTCATCCAGATCGACACCACGAACATCCTGTTCATCTGCGGTGGAGCGTTTTCCGGTCTCGACCGCATCATCGAGGCGCGGGTCGGGAACCGTGGCATCGGCTTCGGCGCCGACGTCCGCCGCAAGAACGACCTCGAGGAGACCGGCCGCTTCCTGGCCGACGTGCTGCCCGAGGACCTCCTGAAGTTCGGGCTGATCCCGGAGTTCGTCGGCCGGCTGCCGGTCGTCGGCGTCGTGCACAACCTCGACAAGGACGCGTTGATGCGCATTCTCATCGAGCCGAAGAACGCGCTGGTGAAGCAGTACCAGAAGTTCTTCCACTTCGACGACGTCGACCTCGTGTTCGGCGACGACGCGCTCGACGCCATCGCCGACGAGGCGCTGAAGCGCGGCACGGGCGCCCGCGGCCTGCGCGCGATCCTCGAGGAGGTGCTCCTCGAGGTGATGTACGACCTGCCGTCGCGCACCGACGTCGTGAAATGCGTCGTCGACAAGGAGGTCGTGCTGCGCAAGGTCACCCCCACGCTGGTCACCGAAGACGAATCCCGCAGATCCGCGTAATTCTGGGTCGCACTCGCTGCGAGGCGGGATACCCGCCTCGCGGACGCTCGCTTTTACTGGTCGACTCCGGCTACGCCTCCCGTCCGGTCGGCTTCGCCTGCGTCTCCTTGCTCCCGCCAGTTCGCTGCGCGCCTGCGGCGCTCCGCTCACGGCCCCGTGTGACTACTCGAGACGCGCGGTATAGCGGCCTTCCCGTTCTTCCACATTGAGCGCCACTCCGAAGGCTTCGCTGAGGATTTCGCTCGTCACTGTTTCCTTCAGCGTTCCTGACGCGAGCACCTTTCCCGCTTTGAGCACGAGGGCGTGGGTGAAGGCGGGTGGGATCTCCTCGAGGTGATGCGTGACCAGTACCAACGCGGGGCGGGCTCGGTCGCGCGCCCACGTCGCGAGGTCGGCGACGAGCTCTTCGCGGCCGCCGATGTCGAGCCCGGCGGTCGGCTCGTCCAGGAGTGCGAGGCCGGGCTCGTTCATGAGCATGCGCGCGAGCAGGACCCGTTGGCGCTCGCCGGCCGACAGCGTGGTGAACGCGTGCGAGGCGAGCGCGGCACAGCGCCACTCGCGCAGCAGGTCGAGCGCGCGGGCGCGGTCGGCTTCGGTGTACTGATGCCACCAGGGCGCGAGCGCGGCATAACGCGCGGTCATCACGACTTCCGCGACGTTCATCGACGGCTCGAGCTTGGCCGCGAGCGCGGGGGAGGAGAACGCGATGCGCTCGCGCAGTGTGCGGACGTCGGTCCGACCGAGGCGTTGGCCGAGGACCTCGACGGTGCCCGACGACGGGTGTTGGTAGAGCGCGGCGATACGCAGCAGCGACGTCTTGCCCGCGCCGTTCGCGCCCAGCACGACCCAGCGCTCGTCGCCGCGCACCGTCCATTCGATGCCGTCGAGGATCTTCGCACCGTCGAGCACGAGGCTCACGCCCGCGCCGCGCAAGACCGGGCTCTCGTTCAAGCGTCTCCTCCGCTCGCGGTTACTTGCTGTTGTCGCGGTGTCTCGGCCGCGATGGTCGGGAGAGCCTAGAGGGGCGGGTGACAACGGCAGCCCTTCGACCCTCGTTGCTTGCCGCCGGCGTCGCTTCGTGTCAAGGTCGATCGATGGGCCCCGATGACTCGGTTGCGCAACGCGCTCCATCGCACGATCGCTTCCCGTGCTTCGACGGTGTGCGGGCCCTGGCCGCCTTGATGGTCGTCGTCTACCACGCTGTGTTCTTCAATACGGATTTTCTGACGCGCGGTGGCGCCTTTCTCGGCACCCTCAACGCGGGCGTGTGGATCTTCTTCGTGACGTCTGGATGTCTGTTGTACCTCCCGTTCGCGGCGTCGCACCTCGGCGATGCCTCGGGCGTCGATCCCCGCGGCTACGCGGTGCGCAGGCTCGCGCGGGTGTACCCCGCGTACTGGCTGGTGCTCGCCTTCTTCACCTTCATCGTTCCGCGGGTGAACATCTACGGCCTCCACGGGTTCTTGCTCCACACGACGCTGACGCAGACGTACGTTCACATCAATCCATTCGTCGACGGGCTCCCGCCCGCGTGGAGCCTCGTCGTCGAGATCTCGTTCTACCTCTTCCTCCCGTTCTACGCGGCGTTGATCGGCGCGCTCGCGCGCAGGTCGCGTCCGCTCGCGGTCGAGTTCGTCGGGCTCGCGGTGTTGTTCGCGGTCGGGATCATCGCGATCGTCGCCGTCGCGGCCGGCCTCGATGCGCCGTGGGTCACGGTCTTGCCACAACACCTCGGTGCGTTCGCGCTCGGCATGCTCCTTGCCGTGCTCAGCTCGCGGCGTTGGGACGCGTCCACAACGGCTCGACTCGAACACATCGGGCGGCCGACGTGGATGTGGTGGACGGTTGCGCTCGTCGCTCTCGTCGCCATTCCGGTCGGACTGCGCCTCGATCCGCTCGCGGCCCCGAACACGGCCCAGGCGATCGGGCGGAACCTCTGCCAGATGCTCATCGGCATCTGCGTTGTCGTGCCGGTCGTGCTGGGGCCGCAAGACCACGGCGCGATCCGGCGACTGTTGCGATCGCGCGTCGCCGTGTACCTCGGGCTGGTCAGCTACGGGATCTACCTCTGGCACTGGTACCTCCTGCGGATCGTCGCGGACTGGCTCGGGTGGCCGCTGAACCACGGCAACTACCTCGTGGTATTCACCCTGGCCCTACCGATCGTGGTCTTCGCCGCGAGCCTGAGCTGGTTCGGATTGGAGCGCCCCGTCCTGCGGCTGGCCCACCGGATCGCGCCCGGCGGCGGGCGGGCGACGGAACCAAAGGCGCGTGACCGTCACGCGCTGCACGACGCGTAGCGCTCGAGGCCGCGTTGTCCGAGCGAACAGTGTCGACCTCCCCGCGCCGCGGCCGTCTGTCGCGCGTCGTACCACGTGCCGGACTCGCGGAACTAGCGGTTTACGCCGTCGCGATCGCGCTCGTCGTCTGGCCGGGTGTGTTGCACGCGCGCACGCGGATCCTCGGCGCGGGCGACGACGCCCGCTACTACACGTGGCTCGGTTGGCGCGTGGGGCGACTCATCGCTCACGGGCACGTCGTCCCCTTCCACGTCGGCGACGTGATCCATCCGTTCGGGCTCGATCTGCGATTGCTCGACGGGTACCTGCCCTCCTACGTCTGCGGTCTGTTCAACCTTCTCGTCGGTCCGGTGCTCGCGTTCAACCTGACCTTTGTTGCCGGGGCGATCCTGAACGTGCTGTCCGCGCGCGCGCTCGCGCGGCGGCTGTCCCGAAGGCGCTTGGTGCACACCATCGCGGCCGTGGCCTTTCTCACCGCGCCACCGATCGCGCTGAACGTGCAACTCGGGCTGCTTCCGCTGTTCTGGGCCTTCACCGCACCGCTGCTCGTCGCGGATGCGCTCGATGTCGTCTCAGGCGCGCGCGCCGTCAGGCCGGTACGGCTCGCGATCCTGCTCACGCTTGCGTATCTCTGCAGCGTGTACTTCGTCGTGTTCGGCGGCCTCGCGTACGGTCTGATTGTCGGGATCGCCGCGTTGCGCGACCGAAGCTGGCGAATTGTCGGCTCGACGGCCGCCGCCCTCGCGATCGCGCTCGTCGTGCTGCTCCCGTTCATCGTTCCGCGCATCCAGTTCGACCGGGCCGAGGCGTCGCGCCGCGCCGACACCGAACTCCTCGCCGACAGCAACCTCTTCTCGGCCGACGCGGTGTCGATCGTCGCGCAGCCGACGCGTTCGACGTTCCTGCTGCCGCGCCCCCGCTTCGTCGAGCGGAGCATCGTGCGGCTGCCCGACACCCGATTCGCGATCGAGGCGACCATCTTTCCCGGCTTGCTCCTGCTCGCCGGTTTCGTGGTGTTCCTCGCCCGGCCCGATCGGCGCCGCGTTCCGCTCGCCGTGAGTGTCGCGTCGTTGTTCGTGTTCGGGCTCGGACCCTCGCTGAGGGTCGCGGGAAGCTTCGTCTGGGAGCACGGCGACTCGCCGGTGTCGTGGTTGCCGTACCGGCTCCTCCTCGCAATTCCGGGTCTCGGTGCGCTCCGAGCGCCGGTGCGGGTCGAGTACGCCCTCGCGGCGTTGCTCGTCGCCGCGACGGCCATCGCATTGGATCGCCTGCTCACGCGCACTTCGGGCCGTGCCTGGATCGTAGGAGCCGGCGCGGGCGTGTTGCTCGCGACGAACCTCTTGGTGCCGCTGCCGACCACGAACTTCGGCACGACGCCTGCCGCTGCGGACGCGCTCCGCGAGATCGCGCGCGTCGCGCGTCCGGGTGACACGGTTTTGAGCGTGCCGGCCGACTGTGACCCGGCATTCGTGAGCCTGCAGGTCTTCCACCACTCGCCGGTGGTCGGGTGCGCGGGTTCGTTCGCGGCGAATCCATGGTCGAAGCTCCGCGCCTACGCCCGTTCCGACGCGCTCGCCAAGCTGCGGTGCGACCGTGCCGCGTACGGGAGGCTCGCGACGTCGGCCGCGCCGGCCGCGCCGTTCGGGGCGAGTGATGTCGCCGCGCTGCGCGGCGATTTCGGTGTGCGCTTCGTCGTGATCGACCATGCGAAGTTGGGCGCCGGATGTGCGGGGGTGAACGCATCACTCCCGGTCCTCCGCGAGCATCGTTCGCTCGGCCGGGACGCACGCTTCGAGGTGATCGATCTGTCTCAGCCCTCGGGTCGGTGACCGGGCGTGCATGGCAGGAACAGCTTGAAGCCGTTGCCGAAGTCCTGGGTCAGGCAGAACTCGCTGTGCAGCACGTCGGCGGGACCGGGATCCCCCGGCGTCATCGCGTCGTTCGGCTCGTCCCAGCCGAGCCAGCGGTCGGATGCGATGAAGGCGTCGGCCCGCTGCATCTCTCGGGTGAGGGTGGTGCCGGGGCGGTTCGTGAGCCCGGGTTCGAACTCCATCGAAGCGGTACCCGGGACGAAGCGGGGAAGCAGGTAGTACAGGAACGTGTCGTTGTACGGCACGCGGCGCATGTCGGAGTTGCCGACGATGACGCGGCTTCCGGGCTCGACCTCGCGCTCGACGGCTTGGAGCAACCGCTCGATGCTGTCGGCGAAGCCGGCGTCGCTACCGACGTACCAGGATCGGCCTTCGTTGCTGATCTCGATCGTCTTCGGGAGATGGACCGAGTCCTGCACCGCGCCGATGTACCGCCGCGCGGTGTAGGTCGGGAACAGCAGGGATACACCGATGATGACGCCGACGCCCGCGGCGAAGCCGACCCGCGACGCCCTCCAGGCCGGGCGGACGAGCGTGATCGCCTCGGCGAGCGCCGCCGGCAGGAGCACGACGATCGTGCCGCTCACCCATGCGAGGTGCGCGGAATCGGCGCGTTGCACCGCCTGCGGAAAGATGCCCAGACCGAAGAGCGCGCCTGCGAGCAACACGCGCGGCCGGAACGCGCTCGGCGCGCGTCGGACGCGCCAGGTGCCGAACGCGAGCAACACGAGCGCGAGCAGCGCGAGCAGGACGAACCATACGAACAGTTGCTGCGGCGGAGTGAGGCGCGGGAGGGGCCACGAGGGATCGAAGGCGGCGATCACGCGCGCGACGCCGACGAGGTGATTCGGGTCGGGCGGCACCGGTAGGTGGCGCGCAGCCCGAAGGTGGACCATCGGGTCGATCAGCATGCCGCGCCACACCGTGGCGGGCCCGGCCATGGCCAGGTGCGCGAGGTAGGGCGCGAGGCCGATGGCGGTGCCGATCAAGGCTCGCCTGACGATCGGGCCCGGCAGTGCCCACAGCGCGGCCGCCCCTCCCAGCGCGAGCGCGAGGCCGAGATCGATGCGGAACAGCATGGCCAACCCGGCGAGCACGCCGCCGATCAGCGCCCACCGCCCGCCGCGATCGCCGCCGTCGTGACGCGCGTGGAGCAGCGCGACCAACGAGCCCAGTGCGAGCGCGGCGCCGCCGGTCCACGGGATCGCGATGAGCTGCAGCGAGGGCATCACGAACATGACGTTGAGCACGACTGCTGCAACCGCCACGGATCGTCCCCACCAACGCACGAGCAGTCCGGCGCCCACGGCCATGCCGACGAGCTGCGCCAATCCGGCCAGGCGTTCGACGAGCAGATGCGTACCGAAGACCTTGTAGACCGCGGCGAGCGCCCACAGGCTGCCCGGACCGTAGAGGTACAGGAAGTCCTTGTTGGCCACCGCCCCGTGCAGCACGCGGTCGGGGAAGACGAGCATGAAGCCCTCTTCCATCGCGGCGCCGGGGGCGTGCAGCAGCGCGCGCAAGGGGAGTAGATACGCGAGCGTGGCAACGGCAACGATGATCCACCAGGCCGCGGCCATGCGAGCGGCGATCCGTGGCTCCGCGACCTGCGTCGCCGTTGCTGACTGAACGGCGGCGTCACTGCTCACGAGCAGAGGACTGTAACCGGGCCCTGCGAACGCCTCGTCGATGAGAGGAGTCGCCGAGGGGGTGCCTCCTACAATCGGGTGCATGGCCCGAGTCCCCGAGAAACCAACGCTGGAGGGGCTCGAAGAGCGTTGGTCCGCAATCTGGGAGGAAAGCGGGACCTACCGATTCGACCGCAGCCGCGCGCGCAACGAGATCTTCTCGATCGATACGCCCCCGCCGACGGTGAGCGGGTCGTTGCACATGGGATCGGTCTTCGGTTACGTGCAGACCGATTCCGTCGCGCGCTACCAACGCATGCGCGGCCGTCACGTCTTCTATCCGATGGGTTGGGACGACAACGGACTGCCGACGGAGCGACGCGTCCAGAACTTCTTCGGCGTGCGTTGCGAGCCCCATCTGCCGTACGACCCCGCGTTCGTGCCACCCGAGAAGCCCGGGAAAGAGATCGTCTCGATCTCGCGACCCAACTTCCTCGAGCTCTGTGAACGGCTCGTGGCCGAGGACGAGGCGGCATTCGAGGAGCTGTGGCGGCGGCTCGGGCTGTCGGTCGACTGGAGCCTCACCTACACGACGGTTGGGTCTGCGGCGCGTCGCACCAGTCAACGCGCGTTCCTTCGCAACCTCGCGAGGGGTGAGGCATACCAAGCCGATGCGCCGACGCTCTGGGACGTCGACTTCCGCACCGCGGTGGCCCAGGCCGAGCTCGAAGATCGCGAGATGCCGGGCGCCTACCACGCGCTGCGGTTCCACAAACCGGAGGGCGGCGACGTTCTCGTCGACACGACGCGACCCGAGCTGCTCGCGGCGTGTGTCGCGGTGGTCGCGCATCCCGACGACGCGCGCTACCAACCGTTGTTCGGCTCGGAGGTCGTCACGCCGCTGTACGGCGCGCGTGTGCCGATCGTCGCGCACCATCTCGCCGATCCCGAGAAGGGAACCGGCATCGCGATGATCTGTACGTTCGGCGACACGACCGACGTGGTCTGGTGGCGCGAGCTGCAACTCCCGACGCGCGCCATCCTGGGCACAGACGGACGGATCAAACCGGAGCCACCCGCCGGGATCACCTCAGACGGCGCGGCCGCGTATGAAGAGATCGTCGGCCGAACGTCGAAGCAGGCGCAGAAGATCGTCGTCGAGCAGCTGCACGCCTCAGGGGAGCTCGAGGGCGACCCGCGCCCGATCACCCACACCGTGAAGTTCTTCGAGAAGGGCGAACGCCCACTCGAGATCGTGACGTCGCGTCAGTGGTACCTGCGCAACGGGGGTCGCGATCTCGAGTTGCGCGCCGAGCTCCTTGCGCTCGGGCGCGAGCTCCGCTGGCATCCCCCGAACATGCGCGCCCGCTACGACAGCTGGCTCGAGGGCTTGAACTCCGATTGGCTTGTGAGCCGGCAGCGCTACTTCGGCGTTCCGTTTCCCATCTGGTATCGCGTCGACGCCGATGGCAACTCCGTCTACGACGATCCGCTGTTGCCGCCGGAGTCGGCCCTCCCGGTCGATCCGTCGACCGACCGCCCCTCCGGTTACACCGAGTCGCAGCGCGACCGGCCCGGCGGTTTCACGGCCGATCCCGACGTGATGGATACCTGGGCCACCTCGTCGCTGACGCCGCAGATCGTCACGGGGTGGGTCGACGATTCCGACCTGTTCGAGCGCACGTTCCCGATGAACCTGCGGCCGCAGGGTCCCGAAATCATCCGAACCTGGCTCTTCGACACGGTCGTACGCGGGCGGTTCGAGCACGGCGCGCTGCCGTGGACCGACGCCATCATCAACGGTTGGGTCCTCGACCCCGATCGCAAGAAGATGTCGAAGTCCAAGGGGAACGTCGTGACCCCGATGCCTCTGGTCGAGGAGTACGGCGCCGACGCGGTGCGCTATTGGGCGTGCAACGGCCGGCCCGGCGTCGACACCGCCGTCGACTTCGGGATCATGAAGGTCGGTCGCAAGCTCGCCATCAAGGTCCTGAACGCGTCGAAGTTCGTCCTCGGCGTCTCGGGTGATGCCGATGACGATGCGAGCCTGGTCACGTCCGCGCTCGACCGTTCGCTGCTCGTCGCGCTGGCCGATCTGGTCGACGACGCGACCGTCGCGTTCGAAGAGTTCGATTACGCGCGAGCACTCGAACGGACCGAACGGTTCTTCTGGTCGTTCTGCGACGATTATCTCGAGCTCGTCAAGAGCCGCGCCTACGACGACGCGAACGACGAGACCGTGCACTCGGCCGCGGTGACGCTGCGGATCGCGCTCTCCACGCTGCTCCGGCTGCTCGCGCCGGTGCTGCCGTACGTGAGTGAAGAGGTGTGGTCGTGGTGGCGCGACGGTTCGATCCATCGCGCCGGGTGGCCGAAGGCGGACGAGCTGCGCGTCGAGGGCGGCGATCCCCTCGTGTACGACGTCGCGGCTGACGTGCTCGCCGAGGTGAGAAAGGTGAAATCGACGCAGAAGGTGTCGCTCGCGTCGCCGGTCGACCGGGTCCACGTGATCGAAACCGCGGAACGGCTCGCCGCACTCGAGGCGGCGCGCCGAGACGTGTGCGACGCGGGCCGGATCGCGCGGCTCGAGGTCGAAGCCGGAGCCATTGCGTGTGTGCGGGTCGAGCTCGCGCCGGTCGCCCGGTCGTGAGCACGCCCCCTGGCTTCGACGGGCCGGCCTGGCTGACCTCGCACGTCAACCTCGAGAGCCTCAGCGTTCCGGCCGGGAGCCGGCGCGGCCCGCCGACCCTCGAGCGGATCTCCACCTTGATGCAGTATCTCGGCTCGCCCGAGGTCGAGTTCCCGGCCGTCCACATCACCGGCACGAACGGCAAGACGACGACGGTCCGGGTGCTCACCGAGCTGCTCACCGCGCTCGGACTCAAGGTGGGCGCGTATACGAGTCCGCATCTCCAGTGGGTGAACGAACGCATGTCGATCGACGGTGAACCGATCTCCGACGACGCGCTGGACGAGATGTTGTACGCGGTCTCGCTCGTCGAGCAATCGGTCGGAGTCGACCCCTCCTACTTCGACGTCGTCACGTCCGCCGCGTTCCGCTGGTTCGCCGACGAGGCCGTCGACGTCGCGGTCGTCGAGGTCGGAATGGGCGGAACCTGGGATGCAACCAACGTCGTCGACGGCCAGGTCGCCGTCGTCACGAACGTGAGCGTCGATCACGTCGACTATCTCGGCCCGACGCGCGAGCAGATCGCGCAGGAGAAGGCCGGCATCGTGAAGCCGGGCGCGACTCTGGTGCTCGGCGAGACCGACCCGAACATCCAGGCCATCTTCGAGGCGCGC
>JALYLU010000141.1:0-5136 GCA_030774075.1 Actinomycetota bacterium
GCTGGAGGAGGCGTCGGCCGCGCTCTCGGTGCTCGGCGCGCAGGTCGTGACCGTTGCGGGTTCGGTCGGTGATCCCCTCGTCGCGGACGCGGCCGTCCGAGCGATGATCGAGACGTTCGGCCGATGTGACGTCGTGGTCAACAACGCCGCGATCAACCCCGTCTTCGGACCGCTCATGGACGCCGACCTCGGCGCCGTCGCGAAGGTCTTCGACGCAAACATCACCGCACCGCTGCGCTTCGCCCGCGCCGCATGGCACCAGTACATGCAGGAACACGGCGGAGTGGTGCTGAACGTCGTGTCGGTCGGCGGGTTGCGGCCCGGCCCGTTCCTCGGTGCGTACAACGTGTCGAAGGCCGCCCTGATCCACCTGACCCGCCAGCTCGCACAGGAGCTCGCGCCCGGCGTCCGTGTGAACGCGATCGCACCCGCCCTGGTCAAGACCGACATGGCGCGCGCGTTGTGGGAGCCGAACGAGGAGGCGATGGCCCGGACCCATGCCCTCGGGCGCCTGGGCGTCCCCGACGACATCGCGTCGGGCGCGCTGTTCCTGATCTCCGACGCCTCCGCCTGGCTCACCGGCGAGCTGCTCGTGGTCGACGGCGGCGCCGGCGTCAATGCGCCTATAGCGAGTCCGCGAAACCCTTGATATCGCGCACGGTCGCCAGATAGACGTCGGGCATGGCGTCGGCGAAGATGCAGTCGCCGGCATGGCAGGTGCCGTTCACCGTGCGGCTGACGGCACTGACGCCGGCGTCGAGCAGCTTGCGGAAGTACGCGAGGCCCTCGTCGCGCAGCGGGTCGAGCTGGTTGACCGAAATGACGTGCGGCGGCAGGCCTTCGAGGTCGGCAGTGCTCGCGAAGTACGGCCAGGCGAGGGGGTTGGCGGCGTTGTCACCGGTCGGGTCGTACACCTTGGCGAGTGCGCCCATCATGGCGCAGCCCAAGAAGTAGCCATCGTTCTCGTAGAGCGAGGCGAGCTCAGGCGCCTTACTGGCGTACGCATTCGAGATGTACGGGCACTGCGCGTAGACACCGTCGATCTGGTCGAGACGGCCGTCCTGCTTCGCCTTGAGCGCCGTCGCGAGGGAGAGGTTTCCGCCGCCGGATTCTCCCGAGACGAGGATCTTCGAGATGCCGAGCCGGGCCTTGTTGTCCGACACCCACTGGAGCGCGGACGCGCAGTCGTTGAGGCCGGCCGGGAACGCATGCGGGCCGTGCTTGCCTCCACCGTTGCGGAACTCCACGCCGACGACCACCAACCCCGCCGCGGCCAGGCCGTCCCGCCAGTGGGCGTGCCCGGCTCCCGCGGCCTCGAGCATGACCATCCCGCCACCGTGGAGGTGCACCACGCCCGGCAGTGGCCCCTCGACATCGCGCGGTCGATGCACGAACAAGGTGATGTCGTTGCCGTCGACCCCTCGGATCACTTCGACCTTCGACGTGACCCCCTCAATCGGGGGTTGGCTCATCGCCAGCGCCGAGAACATCTCCTCGAATCCGGTCTCGGCCATCCCGAGATACTCGAGCAGCTCATCGAGGGATGAGTCCCCGTCAACCGGCGCAGGTTCGGACGCGCCCGCCAGACCGAGCGGAGCCATCGCCGCGATCATGCGCGGATCGGCGCGGGGATCGTCCATCAGGACCATGCGCGGCGACCCAAGCCGACCGGGAAGGATGGGTGAACCGCCAGCGGTCATAGAAGCTCATACTGACCGTGCCGGGAGCGCTCGTGCAACGACCGCTACTCGTCGTCGTCGATCGTCGGGTCGATGTAGCGGATCCCGTGTCGGTGTCTCCGGGCGAGCTCTGCATACGCTTCGGGATTCGTCTCTACCCATAGCTCGGCACCGGTGCCCTTGACGGGTCGTTTCACGGTCGCGGGCGCGCCGGTGGCCAGCATCCCGGCACCGACCGTGGTGCCCGCGGCGACGACCGACCCGGCCGCGACCAGCGCCCCGACGCCGATGGTCGCGCCGTCCAACACCACGCTGCCGTTCGCGACCAGGCACTCCGCCTCGAGGATCGCGCCGTGCACCACACAGTTGTGGCCGACGGTGGCCCCCGGTCCGATGTCGGTGGTCAATCCGGGCGGCCCGTGGATCACGGCGTTGTCCTGGACGTTCGCGCCGCGACGGATGATCACGGGCGCGTAGTCGGCGCGGATCACGGCGCCGTACCAGATCGACGCGCCTTCCTCGACGATCACGTCTCCGACGAGCGTCGCGGTCGGCGCGACGAAGGCTCCCTCGTGCACCTGCGGCGCCAAGCCCTCGAACGAGAAGAGCGGCATGTCGTTGACTCCCTAGAGAAACGCGCGCGCAACCGCGATCGCGGTCCGAGCGGTGTCCCCTTCGATCACGAGGTTGGTATCGGCAGGCCGGCGCCGATGCACGAACACCCGGCAGTAATCCCCGGCCGAGCCCGTGATCCGATCGGCGGCCGTCTCCGGTCCGAACGTCCACGGAGCGCCTGAGGGCAGGGAGAGCTCGATCCGAAGTGGTGCATCCGAGGGCTCGAGCAGGGCAACGGAGTACGCGTAGGGGAGCGCGCGCGTCGCGAGCCAGGCGACGTGCTCGAGACGGTCGGTGTCGACGGCCGGGACGCCGAGCGCAGCCCGCACGTCGAGACCGTGCGCCCAGGTCTCCATCAGCCGCGCGGTGACGAACGAGGGCGTTCGCATCCCGATCCCCCACGGCACGCGCGCGTCGGCCGGCAGGTCCCGGAGCATCAAGCGCTCCGCGGCCGACGTGTGCACCCACCATCCGGCGACGTCGCGACCGGTCAGGCGACGCCCGCGCAATACACCGTGGTACGTGACATCCGCGCCCGACGCGGCGCGGGCCGCGAGGTCATTGATCGCGTACGGACCGCCGCGCGCGGTGTCGATCGCCATCTCGTCGGTGTCGGCGAGATGCGCAATCGTGTCCCTGACGTCCCAGCCCCACGCCGGGGTCGGTGCCAGCCACGCCTCGTCGTCGACTGCGGCGACGACCGCCTGCAGCTCGAGCTGTTCCGCTTCGAGATCGCCGATGATCGCGGCGACGTCGGTCACGGACGCCGGACGCGCGTCCGGCCGAGCGACACCGGGACCTCGGCGGGATGCGGCACGGGTGGCGGACCCGAGGTGAGCCGGATGTCCATGTACTTCGCGACCTCTTCGTACACCGCGTCGCCGAGCATCTTGCGCAGCTCGGCCTCCATCGACTTGTAGACGGGCTCGCCGCCCGTGAACGCCTCTTTCGCCTCGGTGCACCACCACGCGAACTCTTCTCCGCCCTCACCCCAGCCGTCGCGGCCGAACTCGGTGAGCACCGACGTGATCGACTCGTCTTCCTCGTCGCGGTCGACCGCGCGCAGCGGAAGCTGCCAGCACACCGTCGGCTTCGTGTCGCTGAAGTGCTGACCCGTGTTCATCGCGTGGAGGTGCAGTGCACAACCCGGCCCGGCTTCGAAACCGGGGCGATTGAGGAAGACGCAGGCATCCTCGTGCAGGCGGGTGCGCCACTCGCCCTTACCCGCGTTCGCCCATACACCCTTCTTCAGGCCGACGTTCTTGAACTGCCACTCGTCGTCGCCGAGGCGCTTGGCCAGCTTCTCGACCTTCTCCTTGACCTTCTTCTCGGATTCGTATGCGCCGTACGAGCAACATCCCTGCACCATCTCGGGCGCGGGCTCGGTGAGCACGCCCTGGCATCCCTGACCGAAGATGCAGTGCCACGACGACGCGAGGAACGTGACGTCGACCTGCCACTGCCTTCGCTCCTTGCCCGGAACCGGGATCGTGATCCACTCGCGCGTCGGTCCAGCCATGACGTGCGACGCTAGTCGGTAGCATCCCGCGTATCGAGCACTCCGACCCGTCACACGACCAACTCGTCTCCGATCTCCGAGCCGCCGTCGGTCCGGATCGTGCGAGTGCCGAGCCGCTCGAGCTCGCGTTGTACGCGCGAGACGCCGGCGTCGCAGTCGGTCGAGCCGAAGCCGTGTGCTTCCCGCGTTCGAGCGACGAGGTCGCCGCAGCCGTTCGGGTCGCGCGGCGGCACGGCCGGGCCTTCGTCGCTCGTGGTAGCGGTACCGGGCTCGCCGGGGGAGCAACCCCGCTCGACGACCCGGTGGTGATCGTGACCACCCAGATGAACCGGGTGCTCGAGATCGATCCGGAAGCGTGTGTCGCGTGGGTGGAGCCGGGCGTGTTGAACCTCGATCTCTCCCGTGCGGTCGGCCACCTCGGGCTGCATTACGCGCCCGATCCCTCGTCGCAGCAAGCCTGCACGATCGGCGGCAACGTCGCCACGAACGCGGGCGGCCCGCACTGCCTCGCCGACGGCGTCACCTCCGCGCACGTGCTGGCCGTCGACGTCGTGCTCGCCGACGGCACCGCGACGCGTCTCGGAAGCCTCGAGCCCGATACCCCGGGCTACGACCTGCGTGGCTGCTTCGTCGGCTCCGAAGGCACGATGGGGATCGCTACCCGGATCGCGGTGCGCCTCACACCCGACGCCCCGCGCGTCGCGACCATGTTGTGCGCGTTCGATTCGGTCGAGGCGGCGGCGGCGACCGTGAGCGGCATCATCGCCGCGGGCGTCCTGCCGGCTGCGCTCGAGATGATGGACGCGCGCATCACCCGAGCCGTCGAGGACTTCGTCGGTGCCGGCTATCCGCGCGACGCGGAGGCCGTGCTGCTCGCCGAGGTCGACGGACTGGAAGGCGGGGTGACACAACAGGTCGACGCGATTGCCGCAGTCGCGCACGCGAACGGCGCGACCCTCGTGCGGGTCGCAGCCGACGACGCGGAGCGCGCGTTGCTCTGGAAGGGACGCAAGTCCGCGTTCGGCGCGATCGCGCGCATCGCACCCGACTACTACCTGCACGACGCCGTCGTCCCGCGTACCAAGTTGGTCGAAGTGCTACGCCGCGTCTATGAGATCGCCGACGCGCACCAGCTGATCGTGATGAACGTGTTCCACGCCGGCGACGGCAACCTGCATCCATTGCTCGTGTTCGACCAGCGCGAGCCGGGAGTCTGGGATCGCGTTCACGCGGCGGGCACGGAGATCCTCGACGCGTGCCTCGACGCCGGGGGAGTGCTCACGGGCGAACACGGCGTCGGGATCGAAAAGCGCGATCTGATGC